>JAZNUG010000038.1:0-8697 GCA_045592165.1 Clostridia bacterium
GTGGGTTCGAGCCCCTCCATCCCCACCAATAGAAAAGGCATCCTTTGAGGATGCCTTTTGTCTTTGAGTAAAAACGCCGCCCGTTACAGGCGGCAATTTTACTATGATTTCTTTATAATACCCAACTCACGCCGTTTGTACAGCGCCCTGATGCCCATCATCAGCAACAGGAAGCACCAGGATATGCCCTCGGCCAAAGCCACGGTCCGGCCGGCAAAGAAGGGCCGCAGCAGGAAGGAAAAAACGATACGGGTAATAAGGGTGGCTATACCCGCCATACTGCAAAAGCTGATATCCCCTATGCCTTCAAGAGAACTGCGGAGCACAGTTGCAATACCGAATATTACATAGAAATTTGAAAGATCGCGGAAGAATCGCCTTCCTGCCTCAAGAGCTTCCCCTGTAACGCCAAAGACAGCAACAAACTCAGCACCCAGGAAAAACATACCTACGGACAATACGGCTGCAATCGCAAACACAATTACTACACCTGTATTGAGACAATTCTTTATCCTGCTGGTATCATCGGCACCCTTGGCCCGGGCTACCATGCTGGATACGGCTGCTCCCATGTTGATAACAGGCAGCAGCATTATGGAATCCACCCTGTATGCGGTGGTAATAGCAAGGACTGTGGATGCGCCGAATCCGTTCATGAAATTCTGAAGCACCAGATTGCCAAAGGATGTTACACTGTTTTGTATGGTGGGAGGCACGCTGAATGAAAGGCCCTCTTTGATTATCGACCTTTCGATGCCCTTATCTTCCCGATTCACGGAAAGCTGAACATATTTGCGGGTACTGTATATTACGATGAATACCGTCATGGCGGCCTGTGATATTACCGTAGCCATTGCCGCACCGCCAACGCCATAGGGCAGTATCACAACAAACAGTATATCAAGGGCAATATTCAGCCCGGAAGACAGCAGCACCGCGTAAAATGACAGCTTTGTGTTGCCAACAGCCCTCAGGAGCGCCGCATAAAGATTGTATACCGCAAGAAACGGGATACCTATGAGCACTATTTTTAAATACTGCAGGGAATAGTCAAATATCTCCGCGGGCGTGTTCATCAGAGTAAGAATAGGCCCGGCAAAAACTATACCGCCCACTGAAAGCAAAGTATATGCGCCGCATAACACAGGCAAAAAGCTTGCGAGTATCCTGCGTATTTTATCCGCATTTCCCCTGCCGTATTCCTGAGCGGCCATTATGGACAGGCCGAGGGTAAAGCCCAATATGGTGTTTATGAAAAAATAAGATAGGGAATGAGTAGCGCCGATTGAGCCAAGCTGCAGTTCGCCTTCGGCATGCCCCACGATAAAGGCATCCGCCCAGCTATAAAGCTGCTGCAATACGCCGCTGAGTATCAGCGGCATGCTGAACCTTATCAGCTCGCCGGCTATTGATCTGCTTCCCTTTCCCTTCATAACAGCAACCCTTCCGCTTAATAAAATGCTGCACAAGCATATGGCCTTATGCAGCATTTATCACTCTTAAATCATTATAGCATCCGCCATAGTAAAATCAAGGCAATTTGCACCTTTTCCCCACATATTCGCCATACTTGACTAATTATACATGCAGTGATAATATATTTTTTAATTGTTAATTATAATGCCGCTGCTTAAGGCGGCGAAAGCGAGAGAACACATGCTTAACCGTTTCAAGGATCCCCGCATCATGATGATAGTGTCCATGGCCGTATTTGGCACACTGGGCCCCTTTGTCAGGAATATCTCGGTATCCTCCAGCGAGCTTGCTCTGTACAGGGCAATTCTGGCCGCTCTTCTTATATCCGTATATTTTCTTATTACAAAGCAGCGAATAGACTTTAAGGCCATCCGCAAGGAGGCGCCTGTTCTGCTGCTGTCCGGCGTTGCTATGGGCATAAACTGGATACTGCTGTTTGAAGCATATAAATACACCACCGTATCCGTGGCCACCCTCAGCTATTACTTTGCCCCTGTAATAGTTACTGCGGTATGCCCCCTGCTGTTTAAGGAAAAGCTGACAGCCCGGCAGATAATCTGCTTTGTAATGTCCACAGTGGGCCTTGTGCTGCTCATCGGCATCACCGACCTTGACGGCGGCAGCACCAGCCTTAAAGGTATCGCATTCGGCCTTGGCGCAGCGTTGTTCTACGCCATGGTAATACTGTTCAATAAGTTTATCAAAGGCGTTGCAGGCATTCAGCGCACCATGCTCCAGTTTATCTCTGCAATAGCCGTTCTGCTTCCTTACGTGCTCCTCACCGGCGGAATAACCCTCGCCTCCATGAACAGCACCGGCTGGGTATGCCTGCTGGTAGTCGGTCTTTTCCACACCGGCGTATGCTATTGTCTGTATTTCTCCTCCCTTAAGGAGCTGCCGGGGCAAGAAGCCGCCATACTCAGCTATATAGACCCCCTCGTGGCCCTGCTGGTATCGGTATTCGTCCTTGGTGAGCAGATACTGCCCATACAGATACTGGGCGGCCTGATGATACTGGGCTTTACCCTGTGGAACGAGCTCAAATCCTGAACAGAATAAAAATGCAAACCAAAAGGCCGGGGTTTCCGGCCTTTTATATTGGCTCAACGTCTTTAATCTTTTATAAAAAAACTAAAAGGCCAGATGTTATCCGGCCTTTATGTCGCTTGTTGTGTTTGATGTCCTTGCCCTCAGCACGATTGCCTATCGGAATGCCGGGAAGGTATAGCTCCCGAGCAAATTATTTTTTGAAATTAATACTTACGCTTTCTGGCGGCTTCCGCCTTCTTCTTGCGCTTTACGCTGGGCTTTTCATAGTGTTCACGACGACGTACTTCTGCCAAGATACCGCTGCGGGCAGTCTTGCGCTTAAACCGTTTAAGAGCACTTTCCAGGGACTCGTTTTCACCTACGCGAATTTCCATCAATTTCCCTCCCCTCTGATGCAACATAGCAAATCATGCCGTTGCGCGAGCATAGAAATCCAAACAAAGCTATTATACTTGATACCTTTGTTCAAGTCAACAACAATATTTATCTGTTTTTCTTTATATATTTAGCCTGCAGGCCAGCCGTGTTCCCTGCCGCCGGTCAGATGCAGATGCAGATGAGGTACGGACTGTCCGCCATCCTTGCCGGTGTTAATAACCAGACGGAAGCCCTTTTCGGCAACGCCCAGTTCATTTGCCAGCCTGGATGCAACCTGGAACATATGGCCTACAACACAGCTCTCCTCAGCGGGAACAGCCAGTATGCTCTCATAATGCTTCTTGGGCACTATAAGTACATGCACGGGAGCCTGGGGCTCCAGATCGTAAAAGGCAATCACTTTGTCATCTTCGTAAGCCTTGTTGGTGGGGATTTCACCGTTGGCTATCATGCAGAAAATGCACTTATCCATTTTGTTTCCTCCTGTGATTATATTAAATTAAATCTCCTATTATTTTGTTATCCTGTACTTCGGTTATCCTTGCTTTTACTATGCATCCGGCCATGGATCCGTCAGCACCCCGTACGCCTGCCCTTGCGTAGGTATCGGTATAGCCGCTCATAAGGCCGTCTTCCATCTCCTCCAGAAGAACCTCGCACTCTTTGCCAAGATATCCCTCAAGATATTCCCTTTCAAGTTCGGCACCTGCAGCAATAAGCTCTGCCGCCCGGCGGGATTTTTCGCTGTTGGGCAGCTGATTCGGCATGGAAAAAGCAACCGTGCCTTCCCTTCTGGAATATGGGAAAACATGCATCCTTGCAAAACCTACCCTGCGGACAAAGGCCATCGTTTCCGCAAACTCATCCTGGGTTTCGCCGGGGAAGCCCGCAATAACATCAGTGGTTATGGCACATCCCGGCATAGCCTCCCGGAGCATATCCACACAGCGCATGTATACGGCAGTATCGTAGCGGCGGTTCATCCGCTTAAGCACGCCGTCGCTGCCGCTCTGCATGGACAGATGGAACTGGCGGCAGATCTTGGGATTATCCCTCAGGGCTGCCACAAACTCATCCGTCAGCAGCTGAGGCTCAAGGGAACCCAGTCGCACCCGCTTTATGCCTTCGATATCATCTGCCTGGGCAATAGCATCAAGAAGAGTGGTTCCGTCCTGCATGTCCTTACCGTAGGACATGAGATGAATACCGGTAAGTACGACCTCTGTATATCCGTTTTTCTCCAGCAGGCGCAGGTTGTTTTTGATATTGTCAAGGCTGCGGGAACGCAGCGGCCCTCTGGCATAGGGAATTATGCAATATGTGCAATACCTGTCGCAGCCCTCCTGTATTTTCAGATGGGCGCGGGTAAGGCCTTCCCGGGTGGCAATAAGCTCCTCGAATTCATGCTCATCCTTAAGGGAGCCAACAGCGTTGTAATTTCCTTCGGCCAGCTGCTCCACAAGCTCTACAACGTGATTTCTGTCCTTTGACCCTATCACAAGGCTTACGCCCGGCAGTGCCAGCACTTCCTCCGGCGCTCTCTGGGAATAGCATCCCGCAACCACGATTTTTGCATCGGGATTTTTTCCATGGGCACGGGATATTATCTGACGGGACTTTTTATCTCCGGTTGCAGTAACTGTGCAGGTGTTTATAACGTAAACATCCGCAATCTCCTCAAAGTCGACGGTTTCATAGCCCGCCCCTTCAAAGAGCTCCCGCATGGCCTGGGTATCGTATTGGTTAACCTTGCAGCCCAGCGTATAAAAGGCAGCCTTCATCAATTATTCCTCTATTTCATACAGTATCATGGCCAGCGCCGCCATGCCGGCGGTTTCGGTGCGGAGTATCCTCGGGCCAAGGGTAACGGCTTTGCCGCCCTTTTGTGTCAGCAGCTCCACTTCGCTGCTCTCAAGGCCGCCTTCGGGGCCTATTACTATGGCTATATCCTTAGCCTGCATATTTGCCCTGAGCAGGGATTTGAGGGTATTGCCCTTCTCATCCTCATAGGCGATTATTATCAGGTCATGGCATGTCATATCTGCGGTTTTAAAGGTGGTCAGGTCGGCTATCTCAGGTATTCTGCCCCTGCCGCACTGCTTTGCCGCCTCATATGCCACCCGCTGATATCGGGTGCGCTTGCCGCCGAATTCGCCGGGCTTAATCCGCACTATGCTGCGCTCTGCCGCAACAGGCACTATTTCACTTATTCCCAGCTCCACGCACTTCTGCACTATAAGCTCCATCTTGTCCCCTTTGGGAAGCCCCTGATAAAGGGTTATCCTCCGGGAAGGCTCTGAAGCGCACTTTTCTTTGTAAAGTATGCCTAATGTTACTTCATCTTTGGTGATTTCATCTATGTGAGCAAGGTATTGATATCCTTCCCCATCGCAAAGCATCACCTTATCCCCGGGAGCCATGCGAAGCACCTTTGAAATATGCTTTACATCCTCGCCGGTAATAACGGCGGTATTATCCAGTATATCGGCCTTTTTTACAAAGAACCTGTTCATGCTTTACCTCTTGGGACGGGCCATTACAGCGCGCCAGTCATCCCCTGCGCGTACTTCCAGCACCTCAAAGCCGTTCTCATCAAGCGCAGCCAGCACCTCATCCAGACGCTCGCCGATTATGCCGCTCATGATGTAACAGCCGTCAGGCTTGATCATGCGGGGAACTATCTTGGTAAGCTCTATTATTACGGAAGCAACTATGTTTGCCGCTACCACGTCATACTGCTTTGCACAAAGTTTTTCCTGCAATGCGGTATCCGACAGCACATCGCCGATAAGCACAGTATACTTATCTTTGGAAATATCGTTCATTGCGGCGTTTTCATATGCTATCTTTTCTGCAATGGGATCAATATCCACAGCCAGCGCTTCCTTTGCACCCAGCAGCAGTGCGCCGATGGACAGTATGCCGCTGCCGCAGCCCAAGTCAATCATATCATCCCCGTCCCTGACGGTCTTTTCCAGGAACTCAAGGCACATACGGGTGGTATGATGGGAGCCTGTGCCAAAGGCCATTCCGGGATCAAGGGACAGTACGGTGCGTCCGGTGTCCTCCGCCTCCTCCCAGGAGGGGCGCACCAGCAGCCTTTCGCCTATTTCAAGAGGCTTGTAGTAAATCTTCCAGTTGTTTTCCCAGTCCTCATCGTCGGTAAGCCTTACAACGATATTGAGACTGCCCAGGTCAATGCCTACATCCATACCCCGAAGCTCCTCAAAGGAATCCTCGATGGCTTTTACGGTGGTCCTGTTATCCGCAACGTCTGCAATGTAAGCCTTTACACAGGGCTCCTCAGAGGCCACAAGGGCATCCATATCCGCATAATCCCAGTATTTGGCAGTATCATGAAGAAACTGCTCTATGCTCTCCCTGCCCTGCTCTATCATTACCTGATTTATTCCCAGCATATCCAGCCTGGCACATACTGCATCCAGTCCCTGCTCTGTTGTAAATACGGTTACTTCCATCCATTTCACGGCAAAATCCCCCGCGCATATTATTCTAATTTATAATATACTTCATTTTTCCCCTTTGGGCAATAAAAAGGAGCGCAGTGCGCTCCTTATGCGTATCATTCGCTTAATTCAGCTTATCCTTTACCCGGTCAAAGATAGTCTTTTTTCCCACCTTCGCCTCGTTAAGCTTATCCCCCATGGATTCTGCAAGCTTTCTTATAAGCTCTTCCTGCTCTTCGGTAAGCTTTTTGGGTATTACCACGTTTGCCTTAACAAGCAGGTCGCCCTTCTGGGTAGAGTTGAGCTTTGTTATACCCTGATCCCTCAAACGGAATGTGGTACCGGGCTGAGTGCCCTGGGGTATGCTGTACTTTACGGTTCCGAGAAGGGTGGGCACCTGAATTTCGCCGCCCAGCGCCGCAATCGTCATGGGTACATCCATATTGAGATACAGATCGTATCCCTTGCGGGTAAACAGCTTATGGGGCTTTACGTTTATGCTGATATACAGATCGCCCGCAGGACCTCCCCTGAGTCCGTCCTCTCCCTCGCCGCGCATGGTAAGCATCTGGCCGTTATCGATACCGGCGGGAATGCTGACGGATATCCGCTTTGAACGGTTTACGCGGCCTTTGCCCTTACAATCCGGGCAGGGCTCCTTTATTATCTTGCCGGTACCGCCGCAAGCATCACAGGGACGCACGGTGGAAAATGCGCCGAACATCGTATTCTGCTGGGAACGTACCTGTCCGCTGCCGCCGCATACGGTACAGGTGGTGGGCTGAGTGCCTGCCTTTGCGCCGCTGCCGCCGCAGGAGGAACAATTTTCCTCGCGGGGTACCAGTATTTCCTTCTTGCAGCCAAAGGCCGCTTCTTCGAAGGTTATGGTAAGGTTATAGCGCAGGTCATTGCCTGCAACGGGGCCGTTGCGCCTTGCAGAACCGCCGCCAAAGCCGCCAAAACCGCCAAAACCGCCTCCGGTAAAGGCTGAGAATATATCCTCAAAGCCGCCGAAACCGCCCCCATGGAACCCGCCGCCGGCCTGGGTGGGATCAAAGGCCGCATGGCCGAACTGATCGTACTGGGCCCTTTTCTGCGGGTCTGAGAGTATCTCGTAGGCTTCATTTATCTCTTTGAATTTCTTTTCCGCCTCGGCGTCGCCGGGATGCAGATCCGGGTGGTACTGCTTTGCAGCCTTTCTAAAGGCGCTCTTTATATCGCTTTCAGACGCGTCTTTGTTTACGCCCAGAGTTTCGTAATAATCTGCTTTTGCCAAAATTCCCCAACGCTCCTTTTATGCCACTTTAAACCCCGCAGGAGCCAAAGCTTCTGCCTTGGCCCCCACAGCGCTTTATTGATTTTTTATTGAATGTGATTTACTTGTCGTCCACTACTTCGTATTCTGCATCCACGACGTTGTCGTCGTGTGCGGGACCGGCATTGCCCTGCTGTGCACCGGGATCAAAGCCTGCGCCGCCCTGCTGCTGGGATGCCTGCTGATAGATCTTGCCGAATACATCGTAGGATACCTCGGTGAGCTTATCGCTGGCAGCCTTGATGGCAGCGGAATCGGTGCCGTTGAGGGCCTGCTTTACGTTCTCGATTTCGGACTCGATGCGGGCCTTGTCGGCTGCGTCAATCTTGTCGCCCAGCTCCTTGAGGGTCTTTTCGGTGGAGTATACCATGCTGTCGGCATGATTGCGGATCTCAACCTCTTCCTTGCGGGTCTTATCCTCGTTGGCATACTGTTCGGCTTCGCGAACGGCCTTGTTGATTTCTTCCTCGCTCAGGTTGGTGGAAGCGGTGATGGTTACGTTCTGCTCGTTGCCGGTACCAAGGTCCTTTGCGGAAACATGAACGATACCGTTTGCGTCGATATCAAAGCTTACCTCGATCTGGGGTACGCCGCGGGGAGCAGGAGCAATGCCTGCCAGCTGGAAGCGGCCCAGAGTCTTGTTGTACTGAGCAAACTCACGCTCGCCCTGCAGTACATGAACTTCAACGCTGGTCTGGCCATCTGCTGCGGTGGAGAAAATCTGGCTCTTCTTGGTGGGGATGGTGGTGTTCCGCTCGATCAAGCGGGTGAACACGCCGCCCACGGTCTCGATGCCCAGGGACAGAGGCGTAACGTCCAGCAGAACCACGTCCTTCACATCGCCGGTCAGCACGCCGCCCTGGATGGCGGCGCCCACAGCCACGCATTCGTCGGGGTTGATGCCCTTAAAGCCTTCGTTGCCGGTGATATTCTTAACGGCTTCCTGGACAGCGGGAATACGGGTAGAGCCACCAACCAACAGAACCTTATTCAGGTCACTGGCCTTCAGGC
>JAZNUG010000039.1:0-3759 GCA_045592165.1 Clostridia bacterium
GAGGGCGCGGGATACGCTGTACTTCTCGGTATCGTACAGGCAGCAGAACTTCAGGCTGCAGTCAATTACGCCATCAACCTTGTATTCCTTGCACAGGCGCAGAATGTCGTCGATACGGCCGGTATTGGGGGTGAAGCAGGCACAGTTGGTCTTCATATAGCGCTCGGACAGGGCCATGAACTGCTCGTCAAGAGTGGTCTTGCTCTCGTCCACCAGGTTCTCGAAGTAGCGGGTACCGGTGCACATTTCTTCGCAGACAACGGCGCCGCCGCTGGTCTCGATGATGTTATGCAGCTTCCAGTTGGGTACTGCAAGGGGGGTGCCGGTGACCAGTATGCGCTTGGTGCCGGCGGGAACTACGCTTACGCCGTCCTTGATGCGCTGTTCCAGCTCGTCTGCCAGACGATTGCACATCTGGGCGCAGCGAACGGGATCATCAAAGAAGGAGATCTGGGTCATCAGCAGAGCGTCGCGGCCGGAGATGGGCAGGCACTCGGACTTGCGGCAGTCATATACCCTCTGCAGAGCCTTGCGCTTTTCGTTGATAACGCGGATTGCTTCGGCAAGGTTTTCAACGGTGATCTTATTTCCGGTGAATTCCTCAACGGTCTTTGCAAACTCGGCGATTTCATCCTTCCACTTGAGTATATCCTTTTCCCTCTTCATCTGGGGAACGTCCATGATATACATGGGAACATCCTCGCCCAGTATCTCATATGCCTTCTTCTTGCCGTCGCAGGTGGTTTCGCCTACGTACATATCGGCAATGCGGAAGAAGGGACAGGTGCGGCCAAGGCGTGCGCCTACGGATGCCTTTACCAGGGGGCAGGTGGACTTGGGCAGTACGGTTTCTCCGTCGGGTACCCAGAACTGGCTGCCGCCGCAGAGACCGGTAACTATGCCGTTTGCTGCTACTATTACTTCATCGGGAACATATACGCAGAAGGTGCCGAATACCTTGCGGCCTTCCTTCTGGGCAGCGATAAGCTCGGCGGGGCGTATGCCGTGAACTTCGGAGATTACCAGATCCCAGAAATCCATTGCGGTGGGGCGGTTTTCCTGAGTCAGATAAACATCGCCGACGGCGGTGGGCAGCACCTGACACAGCAGGTCATGGGTCTCAAGATCCATGCCCAGATCTTTCCACATCTGTACATAATCGGACATATACGTTCCTCCATTAGTTAAGATTTTTGTATTTTCAGCGTAACATAAAGGGAAAATCGTGTGAAATTCAAAGAATTAATGATATTATTGCGATATCACGAAAATGAATATCGAAATTATCTTATCCCACCCTCCCTCGTCGTCGCGTACTCCGCTCAACTCGCAGCCATATCCATGGATATGGCTTCTCGCTCACGACCTCGCTCCTCCTCTCCGCAAAAAATCGCCGCTTTGCTTTGGATTTTTCGCAGGTTTACGACAAAGACGATGGACGGTATCCATCCAAATAAATAAAAAAGAAGCCGCTGATTGTACCGCGGCTTCATTGGCGCATATTGCTTTTCCGTAAGGAAATGCTACCTTAAAAGGGATGGTTGAACGTGGTAGTAAATAAAATCCCTCCCTGACAATCCCCTTAGAAAATAAAGAATACGGATTGCCACGCCAGCCTGCAGGCTGGCTCGCAATGACAATTTACGATTTTATCTTTTATCCCACACAAAAAGCCGCTCCCATTGAGCGACTTTTTGTGTTTATGCATCTTTTATTTTGTCTTTTCTTTTTCTTTTGCTGCTTTTCTCTTTTCTTTTCTTCACAGAAAAGAAAAAGAAAAGCAGATAATCACTATTATTTCCTAATCGCTGCTGCGCTCAGGGCAGCGCCTATTGCGCCCGCATAGCGTCCGTCGGGGTTGGCCAGCACCTCTGCGTGAAGGGCTGCGGACAGCTGACGGCACACGTATTCAAAATCGCACAGGCCGCCGGTAAGACAAACCTTCGCCCCTGCAAGATGCAGCCGCCCTGCCTGGGTGGCTACTTTTTTCACTATGGAATCCACCACGCCGAAGGCGATGTTCTGCTTCTGCTCGCCTCTTCCGATAAGGCTTATCACCTCGGACTCTGCAAACACCGTACACATGGAGCTGATGGATACCCCGCCCCCATGGGAAGCAAGCTCGCAAAGCTCATTGAGCTTTACACCCAGGGTGTTTGCCATTATCTCAAGGAATCGGCCGGTGCCGGCGGAGCATTTGTCGTTCATGATGAAATCCTTCACCATGCCGTCTTCCACGCAGATAAGCTTGGTATCCTGACCGCCTATGTCGATAACCGTGATATCGCTGCTGCCGAATACATGGCAGGCGCCCCGCCCGTGGCAGGTTATCTCGGTAACGCACTTATCCGCATAGGGTACGGATATGCGTCCGTAGCCCGTGGCTACCACGGCGGCGTCATCCCAGTCCACGCCAAGCTCCGTAAGCTTTTCCTTTATGGCTTCCGCAGTTTCCACGCTGCTCCAGCCGGTGGGCTGAAGAAGGCGGTGAAGTATGTTTTTATCCCGGTCCATCACCACGGTCTTGGCGCAGGTGGATCCTATGTCTATGCCGATGTTGTATTTCATATTTTTATTGCCTGTCCCTTATGCCATCAGCTCGATGAAGGCGCCGAGACGGGTGTCTATCTGTCCCTGATCCGTGGTGGAATAGTCCGTGGTGATGGAAAGGAAGGGTATGCCCTTTTCCTTGGTTACAAAATCCTTCACCGTAGTGGATTCTGCCGCAAAGGTATGGCAGGCCATCAGCACAACCTCAATTACGCCATCCACCTTGTATTCGTCTATCATGCTGCTGATGGTTTCCAGCCTGCCGGGATTGGGACTCATTACGGAGCAGTTTACCCTCAGATACTTCTCTGCGATTGCGGTGATGGGATCCTTTGTTTCGTCAACGGGGTCCGCCTTTTCACGGGGGCCGCAGCAGTTTTCAAAACCCACCACATCCGCGCCAAGCTCCTCGATGCGCTTTATTACCTTATCTATAACGCCATGGGTGGGGCAGCCGGAAATAAGCACCCTGGGGCGGGAGGGCTTGCCCTCATGCTCCCTGTGATACTTTTCCACAAGCTCCTTTGTGCGCTCTTCAAGGAAAGCTATCTTCTTTTCTATATCAAAGGCGTACTCATTGGAGGTTATCACGGTATTCAGCTCATAGCCGGAAAGGGGGGTGGGCTTCAGCGCGCCGACCTTATAATAATCCAGTATTGCCTTGCGCTCCCGGTTGCGCAGCTTTATTGCCTGGGAAATCTTTTCGTCGGATATCTCAATGCCGTAGAAGTTCTGCAGATCCTGGCGGAGAGCCTCGACCTCGCTCTTCCAGAAAGCAAGTGCGCCTGCGCCGAACTGTCCCGGAGGCAGCTGCATAACATGGGTGTGCTTTATCTTGCCCAGATATTCGTACATCTTCTTTTTGCCGTCGCAGGTGGTTTCGGCAAGCACCATATCGGAAAAATAGAAGAAGGGACATCTGTCGGTTACCGCGCCGCCGTAGCTGGCCTTGATGAGGGGGCAGAGGTTTTTAGGCAGATCCTTTTCGGCAGGGGGAATATTATCCTCGCCGATGGCGCAAAGGCTTACGGGGGTGGCATCCGCCGCATCCACCAGCTCCTGGGGAGTATAGGTGCAGAATGTGCCAACTACCCTGCGGCCGCTTTCCTTCAGGGCTTTCAGCTTCATAAAGGCCTGCTTGCGGGCCTCGGGATATGATACAAAATCCTGGGGCAGTTTTATTTCGCTCATTGTTGCTTCTTCCTTTAC
>JAZNUG010000040.1:0-2199 GCA_045592165.1 Clostridia bacterium
ATGGCTACGATCCGACTTCCCTTAAGGACAGGGATTTCTCTCCCTTCCTCAGAGTAGGCTGGACTCCCCTCTACAAGTCCAACCGTCTGGGCGATGAGCTGGGACTCAAGGGCCTCTACATTAAGGATGACGGCATCAATCCCACTGCTTCCCTTAAGGACAGGGCCAGCGGCGTAGCAGTAGCAAAGGCTGTTGAGCTGGGCTATGATACCATTTCCTGCTCTTCCACCGGCAACGCCGCATCTTCCTGCGCAGGCAATGCTGCACGTATGGGTATCAAGACCGTTATCTTTGTACCCAGCCGCGCTCCCGAAGGAAAGCTCGCTCAGCTGCTGGTATTCGGTGCAAAGGTAGTTTCTGTTCTTGGCGACTACAAGGCCACATTTGACCTTTCCCGCGCCGCAATAGATAAATACGGCTGGTACAACCGCAATGCGGGCATCAACCCCATCCTTACTGAGGGCAAAAAGACCGTTGCGCTGGAGATTGCAGAGCAGCTGAACTGGCAGGTAACCGACTGGGTAGCCTGTTCCGTAGGCGATGGCTGCACCATCGGCGGCGTATACAATGGCTTCAACGACCTGTATCAGCTGGGCATAATCGACCGTATCCCCAAGATCCTTGGCGTACAGTCCACCGGCTGCTGCCCCTTTGTGGACGCTGCCCGTGAAGGTCGCGAGCTGATCCCTGCCGAGGAAAATACCCTGGCTGACTCCATTGCAGTAGGCGTTCCCCGCAATCCCCGCAAGGCTCTCCGTGCAGTTGAGGCTTCAGGCGGCGTATGGGTAGCGGTAAGCGATGATCAGATACTGGATACCATGCGTGTTCTGGGCCGCACCGAAGGCGTATTCGGCGAACCTGCAGGCGTTACCGCCACTGCCGGTGTACGTCAGGCTGTTGCAGACGGCATCATCAAGTCCAATGAGACCGTTACCGTTATCAGCACCGGCAGCGGCCTGAAGGATGTTAAGAATGCCCTCAAGGCAGCAGGCAAGCCCACCATGTGTGAACCCAGTCTGGATGCCTTGGAGAAGAGCGGTATCCTGTAAAATCCAATGTATAAATTTTCAAAATACGTATATTGACACAGAACGTAATCTGTAAGAAAATATGTATGTGAATCATATATGATATTTTGGCAAATCTTTTTCGGTTGCACGCCGCACATCGGCTAAATATAAAGCAACAAACAAATTAAGGAGGAATAAACCAATATGAAGAAACTCGTAGCTGTTATTCTTACCCTGGTTCTTGCTCTCAGCCTGGTAGCATGCGCTGCCCCCGCTGCAGAAGAAGCTCCCGTAGAAGCTCCCGTTGAGGAAGCTGCTGTTGAAGAAGCTCCCGTAGCTGAGGAAGCTCCTGTTAAGATCGGCGTTATCCTCGTTCATGACGAGAACTCCGGTTATGACATGGCTCATATCGATGGCGTTGAAGGCGCAAAGGCTGCCCTCGGCATCTCCGATGACCAGGTCATCTATAAGTACAATATTCCCGAAGACGAGACCTGCTATGACACCGCAGTTGACCTTGTAGAGCAGGGCTGCACTCTGGTAATGTCCAACTCCTACGGCCATCAGTCCTTCATGGTACAGGCCGCCCGTGAGTATCCCGAAGTAAAGTTCGTTGCCGCTACCGGTGACACCGCTGCCCTCGAAGGCATCGACAACATCGGCAACATCTTCCCCTACACCTTCCAGAGCCGCTACGTATCCGGTGTTGTTGCCGGTATGAAGCTCAAGGAGCTCCTGGATGCAGGCACCGTAACTGATCCCTATGTAGGCTACGTTGGCGCATTCCCCTACGCAGAAGTAGTTTCCGGCTACACCGGATTCTTCCTCGGCATCAAGTCCATCGTTCCCGATGTACACATGGATGTTCAGTACACCAACTCTTGGTATGATCCCACCGCTGAAGCCGAAGCTGCAAACGCTCTGATCGGCCGCGGCTGCGTAATCATCGGTCAGCACGCTGACTCCACCGGTGCTCCCTCTGCCGTACAGGCTCAGCTGGATGGCGGCAAGGTATGCTACAGCGTAGGTTACAATATCGACATGCTGTCCGTTGCTCCCACCGCTATCCTGACCTCTGCTCAGAACGACTGGGGTGTCTACCACACCTACGCTCTGGGTCTGGCTAAGGAAGGCAAGGCCAATGAGATCGTCACTGACTGGTCCAAGGGCTACTCCGAGGGCGCCAACA
>JAZNUG010000041.1:0-3443 GCA_045592165.1 Clostridia bacterium
TGCTGGTAGGCGCAGGCACTGTGCTTTCCGTGGAACAGGCAAAGGCCGCAGTTGAGGCTGGTGCAAAATTTATTGTATCCCCGGGCTTTGATGAGGACGTAGTAAAGTACTGTATCGAAGCAGGCGTTGGGATTACTCCGGGATGCGTTACCCCTACCGAGATCACAAAGGCTCTTTCATATGGGCTTAAGGTGCTGAAGTTCTTCCCGGCAAATGTTTACGGCGGACTTTCTGCAATGAAGGCCCTTGCAGCGCCCTTTGGCTCTGTAAAGTTCATACCTACCGGCGGCGTTTCCGGCACAAACCTTAATGAGTATATATCTGCCCCCTTTATCCATGCGGTGGGCGGAAGCTGGCTGTGCCAGAAAGCGGACATCGCTGCGGGCAATTTCGATAAGATAACCGCCCTGTGCAAAGAAGCGCGTCAGACGGTGCTGGGATATGAGTTTGCTCATCTTGGCATAAATATGCCGGATAAGGATACTTCAATGGATGTATGCAGGCAGATGAATGATGCCTTTGGCTTTGTTACCAAGGAAGGCAATAGCTCCAATTTTGCCGGCGGAGCCATTGAGGTGATGAATTCCCAGTATCTGGGCAAGTGTGGTCATATCGCAATGCGAACAAACTCCATTGCCCGCGCTATGGCAGACCTTGAAAATAAGGGCTATGAGGTGGATATGTCCACCGCAAAATATAAGGGCGACAGCATGATAGCGGTATATCTCAAGAATGAGATAGGCGGCTTTGCAGTACATCTTTTGCAGAAGTAAGGGAGGCTTGACATATGAAGTATTTGACATTTGGTGAAATAATGCTGCGTCTCAAGGCCCCGGGATGTGAGAGATTCTTCCAGAGCCCCACGCTTGAGGCTACCTTTGGCGGCGGTGAGGCCAACGTTGCGGTATCCCTTGCCAATTATGGCATGGATGCGGGTTTCCTTACCGTTTTGCCCAAGAATGCGCTGGGCGATGCCTGTAAGGGCGAGCTTCGCAGATTTAATGTAGATGTAAGCCGCATACAGTACGGTAAGGGCCGTATGGGCATTTACTTCCTTGAGGGCGGCGCCAATCAGCTTCCCAGCAAGGTAGTATACGATAGGGAATATTCTGCCATAGCGATGGCTAAATCCGGCGACATAGACTGGGATGCTGCCTTTGAAGGGGTAGAGTGGTTCCATATAACCGGCATTACTCCCGCCATATCCGAGAGCGCAATGGAGCTTTCCCTTGAAAGTGTTCGCATTGCCAAGGAAAAGGGCATTACTGTATCCTGCGATCTTAACTTCCGCAAGAACCTGTGGAAGTACGGCAAGAAGGCTCCCGAAGTAATGTGTGAGCTTGCAAAGTATGTTGATGTAGCCATTGCCAACGAAGAGGACTGCCAGAAATCCCTTGGCATTGAGGTGGATGTAAAGGTAGAGGACGGCAAGCTGGACAGGGCAAAGTATAAGGCACTTTCCGATGCAGTCCTTGCAGCTTATCCCAATATGAAGATGATTGCCATCACACTTCGCGAAAGCCAGAGCGCTGACAGCAACGGATGGGCAGCCTGCCTTAACGACCGCAAGGACTTCTATGTCAGCCGCAAATATGCGATTAACGATATAGTTGACAGAGTGGGCGGAGGAGATTCCTTTGCGGGCGGTCTTATTTATGGCCTTAACACCTATGATAATTACCAGCAGGCGTTGGAGTTTGCCGTTGCAGCAAGCTGCCTGAAGCATTCCATAAGCGGCGACTTTAACAGGGTCGGCGTAGAGGATGTGGAAAAGCTCATGGGCGGCGACGGCACAGGCCGCGTGCAGAGATAATCGATCATAACACAGCGATTCTGATATCGTAACGGTATCAGAATCGCATTTTTTGAATTTTTATGGAGGATTTTTATGCCCTGGGGTGCAGTTGCAACAGCGTGCGCTGTTATTATGGGTGGTTTTTTCGGAACTCACTTTGGCAAAAAAGTTAAGATGGAGACCAGAGAGAGGATGACCTCCCTGTTTGGCGTAATAGCCATGACCTTTGGTATTACAGGAGTAATTAAGGTAGTCAATTTGCCTGCCGTAGTTCTTTCGGTAATACTGGGAACTGTTACCGGCGAGATTATCGACATGGAGCGCATACTTGCCAGGCTGGGGGCCACTCTTGAAAAGGGAACAAGCAAACTGCTTAATGTTGCTTCAGATAAAGATCCGGACAGAACCGATATGTTAGTAAACGTATTGGTAATGTTTTGCTTTACCAGTACGGGAATATATGGCGCCATGTATTCCGGTATGACAGGGGATCACAGCCTGCTGTTTTCCAAGGCCATGACGGACTTTGTGGTATCCCGACTGTTTGCAGCCAGCATTGGCTATGTAATGATGGCGATAGCCATACCACAGTTTACCTTTTTTGTTGCGATGTTTTATCTCGCACGGCTGGTGCTGCCGATACTTTCTGATGCCATGATAATGGATTTCACTGCCTGTGGGGGAATACTGATGCTGGCTACCGGATTGAGAATGGCTAAAATTAAGGATTACCATATAGGCAATATGCTTCCGGCGCTGATAGTAGTATTTCCCTTGTCGGCATTGTGGATGCAGATAATGGGGTAGAAAAGTGAGATAAATCAAGTAGATTTATTTGTTGTTTTGAATAGGCAAAGTAAAAACCCGATCTGTGATCGAATCGCAGGTCGGGTTAATTTACTTTATGCTTTGCAATCAGTATGACAAATGGCTGCTTTCATGAGTTATCTTCTGCTGCAAAAGAAACAGGCTTGCTATGGATTTTATTCTTAGCGAACCTTAATTAAAAGGAGCTTGCCGCATTTGACAGATACAACCGCAGTTTGGCCTGGCAGCACTTCATTGCTTACGCCGTACTGATATTCACAGGATATTTCTGCATCAGCCAACGGATACTTTGCGCCGGTAATGGTGATACCTTTGGCGCAGCCTGTGATATTCAATAAGGAGAAGAAGGAGTAGTCATCGCAGATGGAAACCGGATTATCCGAAACGATCTCCATTTCGGAATAATCGTCTATGATGCAGCCTTTCTTTCCAAGTGAATCCAGATAAAGCAGGATAGACACGTTGCCAAGGGTATGGTCCAGCCTTGCGCCAATAACGCCTATTAAAAGAAAATCATCAAAACCTCTCTTGATTGCTTCCTTTACGGCGTACACTGTATCGGTATCATCCTTTTCCCGGGGCAGAACTATGGTTTCCACATCAAGGTGGGGATTCTCGTGGGAATCGAAATCACCTACGATTAAGCTTGGGCACACATGCAGATGCTCCAAATGCTTTAAGCCGCTGTCGCAGAAAATTACATAGTCATCAGAGCGCAGCTTTTTGCGGATAAAACCATAATTGTTGATGTCTGCACCGCCTATAATTATGCAACGCTCAGTCATTTGCTCACCGTCCATTCTCCCTGCAGATCAAAAGC
>JAZNUG010000042.1:0-23161 GCA_045592165.1 Clostridia bacterium
CGTGCCGTCCATGATGATACCATCAAATACTACGATCGCTGGTATACCGCCAGGCAGGTCATCGATAAGGCCATGAAGGACTTCCGTAAGAAAAGGAAGGTGTCCATACTTGGTTTTCCTGTGCGGATGCAGGTGCGTATGGTGAAGCTGCTGCCTGTGGACTGGATAATAAATATCTGGTGCAAGCAGCAGGGGAAGAAGTAGGTATTGTAAATCAGAATCAACCGTCTCCTGATTATAAGAAAAAGGAGTTGTTACCGAATTATTATTCGGCAACAGCTCCTTTTAAAGTAACAGAGCCATCAATTGTCTTTTTGAGGGGAAGAGACAGGCCGCACGAACAATACGCTCAGCAGCAGTGCTGCCAGATAAAGTGCGAGGGTCACATAAAGAACAACCTGATAACCGTCCGGATTCACCATGTGTCCGTCGATTTCCGCCATCTGACCGAAATGATTTACGATCCAGGTGGCAAGCTGATTGCCGCTGAGACCAGCAAAGGCCCACGCGGAAAGGGTAATGCCATGGAGTGTGCTTATACTGCCCATTCCGTAGTGATCGGAGAGCAGGGGAGGAACGTTGGCAAATCCGCCGCCATAACCGGCATTAACTACCATGATGAGGATCAGAACCAGTGCTGCGGACAGTTTGTTTTCAGCGCCGTTTCCAATGCCGCCGGTAATAATAACCAGGGCGGTGAAAGCGATGGAGAGAACAAAGATGAGTTTATAAATCATATTTCTGTCCTTCATATGATCTCCTATACCGGAGAAGAACAGGCGGCCGCCTGCATTGAAAATAGCGGACAGTGTAGATACCAAAGCTGCGGCAGAAGCAAGCCCGATGCACTTAACGATGGCTTTTTCCTGAGACAGCAGAGCCAGGCCGCAGGTGATGTTGATATAGAACATGAGCCAAATACCCACATAGTTCCGGATGGGTCTGCTCTTGATGACGGAAATGATTCCCTGACCCTTTTCCTTTTTCTGGGGTTCATGCCAGTCGGAGGGCTTTTTCAGCAGCAGATGTCCCGCCATCATCATGACGAAGTATACGGCAGCCAGAATGTAGAACATCTTATAGATGCCGCCTTCGCCCAGGTTATTCAGCAGAGCCTGCATGATAGGGCTGGCAATGGCCTTTGCGGCGCCGAAACCGGCCACGGCGAGCCCGGTGGCCAAGCCCTTTTGCTTGCTGAACCACAGCATCAGCGTCTTTACAGGGGAGAGATATCCGGTGCCCAGACCGATGCCCATGATGAAACCGTAGCTGATGTAGATGCCGACCAGCGCCATGACGCTGCCTTTGTGCAGGCCGCCGTAGGAAATGAAGAAGCCGGTGCCGGCCATGCCCATGGCGAAGGTAATGGCAGATATCAAAGAGGATTTGTGGATGTCCTTTTCTACAATGTTGCCAAGAAATGCCGCAGACATGCCCAAAAAGAAAATTGCAAAGCTGAAGGCCCATTCTGTGGCAGCCTTGGAGAAGCCGATGTATTCTGCAATCTCCTGGCTGAAGATAGACCAACAGTATACGGTGCCGATGCTGCAATGGATGAGCAGAGCGGGGATCGCGGCACAAACCCATTTGTTGTTGCGCCAATTACTGGTGTTTGATTCCATGCTGTTCATAGTTACGGTCCTTTTCGGATGATAGATAAGAGGTGACGAGAAAAAATAAAAAACGCTGCACCCCCAGACTTTTTTATGCCCAGACGGTCAGCTCTGTTGCTATACTTCCCATGGTCAATTCCGCTGAATCCGTCAGTTGTACAGCCGGGTTAATGGTAGCATGTTAAATATGTAAAGTCAATATCGGAGGGTACTAATGCACAGATGATATGAAAGGGGAAGGATATGTCAGAGCAGAATTTGTGTAATGCAAAACGACCATCTCCATGCGAGTCGATAACTCGGCATATATGGAGATGGTTATTTCCATACCGAGATCGACAGCAATCTGAATTTCGGCATCATGCTCCTGCACTTCAATGCCATAGTTCAGGGCTGGGTTCCAGGCATCAGGTGGCAGCTTGGCGAGGGTGCCGGCTTCCAGCTTCCTGAAGGATACAAAGTGGTTGCCAGCTGCAGCCTGTAAAACAAGAATCCTCCAAATTAAAAGTTGACAGGTGAATAATAAAATCCCCCATGGAAACATGGGGGATTTTTATATTTATAAGAATATGGATTTCTGTATGGATTCCACAGATACGGTATCGAAGGGGGGCTCGCAGGGGGTAGTGGCAAGGTGGAAAAGCATGTTCCTTCTGGCGCCTTCGCCATCCTTTGCCCGCAGACAATTGCAGATATTTCTGTGGTATTGAATGGTGGAATCTATGGAGGCGGGATTGTAATATGCAATATGAGAATTTTCCAGTTCATCGCATATTACGTTAAGGCTCTGTATGATAAACTCGTTTCTTGTGGCGATGAAGAGAGTGCGGTGAAACTGCATATCGCAATCCTTAGTGATTTGGGGATTATCTTTATTCAATTCCATCTTTTCAACGTAGCTGTACATCTCGTCTATGGTTTCTTCGGAGATGCTGGAAGCAATGCCGTAGCAGATTTCACCTTCGAGAACGATTCGGAATTCCATCATTTTGCGTAAGGGGCTTCCTTCGGTGAGGGTAGTAAATCGCTTTTCCAGCTCGGCGGCGGAAGTGGTTTTTACGTAAGTGCCGCGGCCCTGATGACTTTCCAGAACGCCTATGGCAACCAGCTGCTGTATTGCTGCATGTACACTGGCGCGGCTTACATCAAGCTGTTTGCTCAGGCTCAGCTCGGTGTCAATTTTCTGACCGGGCTGCCACTTGCCGGAAAGTATGCTGGATTCAATGTGATTTACAACTTCGCTGACAACATTAACACGACGGATCTTCATCTGCAGTTCTCCAATTTGCTGAAATTAATATCACCGTTACAGATGATATTAATATACATAAGTAGAAAAATATACCACCAAGAAAACCTTATCACTTTAGTACAGATGTGTCAACTTAAAAGAATTTATTTTTAAACAAGTAAAGTTTTTAACTATGCATGTCAAATACAACGCATTGCCGGAGTCTGTGAGAATATCGATATGAGACCGACTTTTTCAATATGAGAATATAGCAAAAAGCCATTGACAATTGGGTCACAAAGGGGTATATAATAATTAGATAAATTTGTCAGACAACCGACAAATTTGTGCCAACAAATTCCATTGATGTAACAGCGGTAAAACCCTTATGAATAAAGCAATATGCTATTTTAATCCAGGATCAGAATAAACAGATTTGCAGTTTCGTTTTATATATACCACATATTTACCATTACACGGCAAACAACATTTATTCGGCAACTGACACAAGCAAGTACCACACGACAAGGAGAATTGATGAAGATGAGAGATGCACAGAAGATGGAGGCAATCCGCAACGGTCAGCGCGTTGTTTTGAAGGCGAATGGCTACAGTGACGAAGATCTTAAGCGTCCGCTTATAGGTATTGTAAACACCTATAATGAAGTACTGCCCGGCCACAATCATTATCATCAACTGACTCAGTATCTGCGCGAAGGCGTTCACCGCGCAGGCGGCGCGGTAGCCGAGTTTGGCACCATCTCCATATGCGATGGCATGTCTGCTCCCCATACCGGCGAAAACTATGTGCTTCCTTCCCGTGATCTCATTGCAGACAGCGTAGAGGCTGTTGCAAGGGGCGAGGCTCTGGACGGCCTCATCCTGATGGCTTCCTGCGATAAAATCGTTCCCGGCCTGCTTATGGCCGCTGCCCGTCTGGATATCCCCTGCATCATGCAGATCGGCGGTCCCATGCTGGGCACCATCCGCTTCAACGGCAGAAAGGCAGACCTGACTTCCTATCCCGAAGCGCTGGGTCTGTATCAGGATAAAAAGATAACCCGCGACGAGCTGGACGGCATGACAGAAGTTGTATGTCCCGCATGCGGATCCTGCCAGTTTTACGGCACTGCAAACAGCATGGGCTGCTTTGCTGAAGCAATCGGCATGACCAATACCGGCGCTGCTCTGATTCCTGCCGTATATACCGACAGAAAGAGGGACTGCGTTGCAACCGGCGAAGCAATCGTAGAGCTGGTCAAGAAGGACATCACCGCAAGGCAGATCATTACTCTGGAATCCCTTAAGAACGGTATTGCCGTTGCGGAAGGTACCGGCGCATCCACTAACCTGATACTCCATACTCTGGCAATTGCTCATGAGATAGGTCTGGAACCTGATGAGGTACTCCCCCTGTTCAATGAATACAAGGATAAGACTCCCCTGGTAGCCCACGTTAACCCCAATGCGGACTATGACATGGAAGACTTCTACAAGGCCGGCGGTATCCCCAAGGTAATGCAGAATCTGTCCAGCGTACTGAATCTCGATGTTATGACTGTCAGCGGCAAGACCATGGGTGAAAACCTGGCCGATTACCGCTTCAAGTATCCTGCCAATACCGATGTAATCCGCACCATGGAGGATGCATTCGAGCCCACCGGCGGTCTGGTAATACTCAGGGGCAATCTGGCTCCCGATTCTGCTGTTGCAAAGCCTTCCGGCATTGAGCAGGGCAACCGCGTATTTACCGGCCCCGCTCTGGTATTTGACAGCGAAGCCGATTGCATGAAGGCGATTGCCGAAGATAAGGTAAAGCCCGGAAATGTAATCGTAATCCGCTATGAAGGCCCCAAGGGCGGCCCCGGAGCCCGCGAAATGGGCTTTGCGCTGAAGATGCTCAGAGGCAAGGGACTGCTGTCCGATATATCCGTAATTACCGACGGCCGCTACTCCGGCACCAATAACGGATGCTTTGTTGGTCATGTATCCCCCGAAGCAGCTCAGGGCGGCCCCATCGCAATAGTACGCGATGGCGACATAATCACCGTGGACGTTGTGGATAAGCGTGAAGTCCGCCTCCATCTGTCCGATGAGGAGATTGCCGCACGTCTGGCGGAATGGAAGTATCAGCCCAAGAAGCTGACCGGACAGCTGGCAAGGTATGCAGCGCTTGTACAGTCCTGCAACACCGGCGCCATTCTGGATGTCAAATAACAATGTAAATACGCCGAAAACACGGTGTAAAATAAATCAAAAAAAAGAAAGGAAAGTATTTTATGCGTTATGAGGTGAAGGTTCCCCAGCAGGGTGAGACTACTGAGTATGTCACTATCTCCAAGTGGAATGTCAGCGTTGGCGACGAAGTGAAGGAAGGTGCTGAACTGGGCGAAATGGAGTCCTCTAAGACTACTGCTCCCATCGAGTCTCCTTTTACCGGCAAGGTCGTTGAGCTGCTGAAAGAAGAAGGCGACGAAGCAGACGTTGGTGAGGTTATCGCCATTATCGAAGGCTAATTGACAAGCCTTTATTGAAAGGAGCGATTAAATTGGGAGATATCGTAAAATATTTCGATGATACACCGGAAAATCTGATTGAGCTGTACAAGTCCATGTACCGCATCCGCGCCTTCGAAGATGCCGTAGTTAAGAATTACCAGGCCGGTAAGACTTATGGCGGACATCATACCTATCAGGGCGAAGAGGCTGTTGCTGCTGGCGTATGTGCTGCTCTTGAATGCGGCGACGTTATCTTCAGCACCCACAGAGGTCACGGCCATGCTGTAGCAAAGGGCGTTTCTCTGAATGAGCTGATGGCAGAGCTGTTCGGCCGTTCCACCGGTACCAACGGCGGCCGCGGCGGCAGCATGCATATCTACAAGAAGGCTGACGGCTTTATGGGTACCAACGGCATGGTTGGCGGCGGTATCGGCCTGGCCACCGGCGCTGCTTATGCACTCAAGTACAATAAAAAGCCCAACGTGGCAGTTACCTTCTTTGGCGATGGCGCCAGCAATATGGGTATCTTCTATGAGTCCATGAATCTGGCTTCCAACATGAAGCTGCCCGTAATCTATGTTTGCGAAAACAACCGCTATGCAACTGCTACTCCCTTCCGCAAGATTGCAGTCAATACCGATGTAGCTTCCAGAGCACTTGTTTTCAAGATGCACAGCGTATCTGTGGACGGCAATGACGTTATGGCTATGTACGATGCCATGGCAGAAGCCCGCGCCCGTGCTCTTGCAGGCGAAGGCCCCACCCTCATCGAGGCACGCACCTATCGTCACTATGGCCACTATGTTGGCGATATAGTTCATGGCGTATACCGCACCAAGGAAGAAATGGAGTCCTTCAAGTGCGCAAAGGATCCCGTTCATATGTTCCGTACCTGTCTGATAATGGCTTACGGTCTGGATGAAGAGGCTGTTGCCGCTGCTGAAGCAGAGGTGAATGCCGAGATCGCTGCTGCAAACGAGTTTGCAGAGGGCAGTCCTGTACCCGATCCGGATACGGTCTATGATCACCTGTTTGCAGAGGAGGACAACTGATTATGGGTATGAAGAAAGTTTCTTATTTGAATGCTGTCCGCGATGGCATTGCTGAGGAAATGCGCAAGAATGACCAGATCGTTATGTTCGGTGAAGGTATCAGCGAACGTGGCGGCAGCTATGGTCAGACCCAGAAGCTCTGGGCCGAGTTTGGCGAGGAGCGTATTGTTGACACTCCTATAAGCGAAAATGGCTTTACCGGCCTTGCAGTTGGCGCAGCCACTATGGGCATGCGTCCCATCGTAGATATCATGATCTGCGACATTATAAACGAAATGGGCAGCCAGTTCTTCAATCAGGCAGCCAAGATTTCTTATATGTCCAATGGCCAGATAAGTGTTCCCATGGTAGTGCGTGCACAGGGCGGCGGCGGCGTATTTGGCCCCCATCATTCCTCCACGCTGTACTCCATAGCGATGCACTATCCTGGAATCAAGGTAGTATATCCCGGCAGCGTATATGATGCAAAGGGCCTTATGAAGACCGCCCTGCATACCAACAATCCTGTATACTTCGTTGAGGACAAGACCGTATTCGGCAAGCGTGAAGAAATTCCCGAAGAAGAATACTTTGTACCCTTTGACGAGGCTGCTGTCAGGAAAGAGGGCAAGGACGTTACCGTTGTAGCTATCGGCGGCATGAACTGGCGCGTAATGAACGCACTGGAAAAGGGCATGATTCAGGCTGACATCGAAGTGATCGATCCTCGCTGCCTGTATCCTCTCAACTTCAAGGAGATCCGCGCTTCTCTGCTGAAGACCGGCCGTCTGGTCGTTGTTGAAGATGACTTTATGACTTGCGGTGCAGGCGCTGAGATTGCTGCCAAGGTTATGAGCGATCCTGAGCTGTTCAATGCACTGAAGGCTCCCATCGAGCGCGTTGCTGTGCCCGATATCTCTCATCCTTATGCAAACTCTCTGGTCAATGCAATGTTCCCCAATGAGGAGAAGATCGTTGCTGCCATAGAGCGTGTTTGCAAGTAAGGAGACCTTAATATGGAGTCCAACAATACGGATCAGGTCCGTTCTGAATCTTTGACCACCATGCGCCGCATAATCAGCGAGCGCATGACTGCCAGCCTGACAAATACTGCCCAGTTTACCCTCACAAGCGAGATAAACGTAGACGTGCTGATGGAATATATCCGCCAGCAGAAGGAAGCAGGCAAGCCTGCAAAGTTCATGCATATTCTCGTAAAAGTGGTGGCCAGCCTGCTTAAGGAGCATGAGATGCTCAATGCATCCATCAAGGATCAGAAGCTGATTTATCACGATTATGTAAATATGGGCGTTGCTGTGGCACTCAAGGCAGGCCTGATGGTGCCCGTAGTGAAGAACGTGAATGAGCTTTCCCTTGAGGAAGTTGGCGAAAAGTACGAAACTCTTGTCGCCAAGGCACGTACCGGAAGAATTCCCGTTGATGATATAAGCGGCGGTA
This sequence comes from Clostridia bacterium, assembly GCA_045592165.1. Taxonomy (GTDB): domain Bacteria; phylum Bacillota; class Clostridia; order Christensenellales; family CAG-138; genus SFEL01. The sequence goes on from JAZNUG010000042.1 coordinate 7,832, forward strand.
CATTCACGATCTCCAATCTGGGCATGGCAGGAATCGATGCCTTCACTCCCATCGTCAACTACCCTGAGGCTGCTATTCTTGGCGTAGGCCGTACCGTGGATAGGCTGGATATGGATGAGCAGGGTACTGTATACCGCAAAAAGGTTATTGTTTTCAGCCTTACTGTTGACCACCGCATCGTGGATGGCTATGTGGGCGCACAGTTCCTCGCTGCGCTGGCAGATACTCTTGCAGATATGGACAAACTGACTGCAGCTTTAAGCTGATGGTTCGGAGGATAATATGGAACGTAAATTTCAAGTAGACCTTAAAGGCAAAACCGCTATCGTCAGCGGCGCCGGCGGCGTAATCGGCAAGGCAATTGCCAAGGCCCTGGCAGAAAACGGAGCAAATGTTGTTATAACCGGCCGTACCCGCCGTACTCTTGAAGCCACCTGCGAAGAAATTCAGAACTCCGGCGGTGAGTGCACAATTATTACCTGTGATATCAGCAACAAGGAACAGATTGCAAGCCTGATGAAGGAAACTGTCGAAAAGTACGGCACTCTGGATATCCTTGTAAACAATGCCGGTATCAACGGCGGTCCCGAAGATCGCAAGAACTTCTGGGAATACAACGATGATCTGTGGGATAAGGTAATCGCCACCGACCTCAGCGGCGTTTACTACATGTCCAAGCCTGCTGCCGAGATTATGGTTAAGCAGGGAAGCGGCAGCATCATCAACATCGCCTCCATAACCGGTCTGGTACCTCTCAGGCTCCAGTGTGCATACGCAGCTGCAAAGGCAGGCGTTGTCAACCTGACCAAGGCCATGGCTCTGGAACTGGGCGATACCGGTGTTCGCGTTAATGCCATTGCTCCCGGCTCTGTGCTGAATGAGCAGCTGAAGCAGGTATTCTACAACGACAAGGCCCGCTCCGAAGCAATGCTGTCCCATATACCCATGCACAGGACCGGTGAGCCTGAAGAACAGGCTTACATGGCTTGCTTCCTGGCTTCTGATGCCGCTTCCTACATTACCGGCGGCATACATACTATCGACGGCGGTTGGATTTGCGGTTTTGCCCGAGATTTCTAAGGAGGCCGTATGAAGTATAAGGTTGTTTTAACTGAGGCTGACCGCAGCGGCGATTGGTCCGTTGAAGAAAAGATGATGGCTGATGTGGGTGCGGAGCTGGTTGTTCTGAACTCCACCGATCCCGATGTTATCGTTGAAGCTGCAGCAGACGCCGATGCATTGGTAGTAAGCTACGCCAATATAAATGCCGATATTATTTCCAAGCTGAAGAAATGCAAGAGCATATCCAAGTTTGGCATCGGCGTTAACAACATCGACGTACCCGCCGCAACCGAAGCAGGCATAAGGGTTATGAACGCCCCCAGCTACTGCATCGAAGAAGTATCCGATATGATCGTCGCCCACACCCTGTCCCTTACCAGAGGCATTCCCTTCTACTGGAAGAACATTTGCAACGGCAAGTGGTCCAGAGAGGGCTGCAATACCGCAGTAAGGCTCCGCGGTAAGGTATTCGGCTTCATGGGATACGGAAGAATTGCAAGGCGCGCCGCAGAAAAGATGAGCGCATTCGGAATGAGAATCGTAGCATACGATCCTTATATTACCAAAGAAGCCGCTGCTGCCGCAGGCGCAGAGCTGATGGAGCTGGATGAGCTGCTGGCCTGTGCCGATGTGATTTCCATGAATATGCCTCTCACCGAAGAGACTACCGGCATACTGAATAAAGAGTTCTTCAAGAAGATGAAGTCCACTGCACTCTTAATCAATACTGCCCGCGGCCCCATGCTCAATGAAAAGGATTTTTGCGAAGCGATCCTTTCCGGAGAGATTGCCGGCGCAGGACTGGATGTACTGTGCAAGGAAGCTTATGATCCTGAAAACCCGATTTTCAATCTGCCCAATGTTATTATTACCCCCCACGCGGCATTTTACTCTCCTGAAGCAATTCTCGATCTGAGCGATCAGGTGTTTACCGACGTAGCCAGGGTATTGAAAGGTGAAGAACCCCTTTACCAGCTGAACCGCAAAAAGTAAAGAAAGGAAGCTTGACCAAATGGAATTTATGGATCTTTCCAAGCTGGCAGAAATGCCTGATTTCCCCTTAGAAGAACCCTATTACAAACAGAACGACCTGTGGACTTCCAAATTCAACTTTGATTTTGAGGACAAGTCCAAGCGTAAGGATTTTGTTACCATTCATGACGTAACCCTGCGTGACGGAGATCAGACTCCCGGCGTTGTAATGCTGGAAGATGAGCGTGTACGCATCGGCGATGCGCTGGCCAAAATGCGCGTACCCAGAATTGAAGCAGGTATGCCCATCGTAGGTAAGCGCGTTGAGAACGCAATGCGCCGCATGGTTGCAAAGAAGTATGAGTATTCCAAGATTTATGCATTCTGCCGCGCACATCCTGCAGATATCGATCTGGCACTGGATATCGGCTGCCAGGGTGCAATAGTGGAATACACCACTAACCCCTACATTATCAAGTACGCATACAAGAAGAGCCCCGATGAAGTACTTCAGATGCTGGTTTCTGCCGTAAACAAGGCAAAAGAAGGCGGTCTGGATGCAGCATTCATGGGTTGGGACTGGTTCCGCACTCCCATTGAGTACACCAGGTGGCTGGTAGACGGCCTCAATAACAAAACTGATATCGACGGTATCGTTCTTGTTGACACCTATGGCAGCGCTACTCCCGAAGCTGTTGAAGAAATGTTCGGCCGCTTCCATGATTGGTATCCCAATCTTCGCCTTGAGTTCCACGGTCATAACGATATTGGCTGCGGAAACGCAAACTGCCTTGCAGCAGTACGTGCAGGTGCAGACGTTGTACACACTGCAGTTCTGGGTCTGGGCGAGCGCTGCGGCAATGTAGCAACCGAAGAAATGGCTGTTATCTTCGAGAAGCATAAGAAGGTTGCTACCGGTATGGATCTTACCCAGCTGTACCCTACCGGCAAGCTGGTATCCACTATCAGCAAGGTGCCAATCCACGACAATAAGCCCGTACTTGGCAACAGACCCTATCAGGCAGAGTCCGGCGTAGGTATGGATATTGCTTACAAGCTCAGCCATAACGATCGCTTCCAGATCTCCAACATGAACATTACTGTTGAGCCTTCTCTGGTTGGCCGTACAGATGATGTTGAATACGTTCTGGGCAAGAGCAGCGGCAAAAACTCCATCCGCCTGTTCCTTGACAAGTACAATATCGAAGCCAATGACGATCAGGTAAAGGAAATCCTGGATATGGTTCAGGAAGAGGCTCTGGTCACCAAGGCTCTGGTACCCGAAGACACTTTCCTCCAGTTTGTAAACACTGTGCTCAATCGCAAGTAATACAAACAGGAAAGACAAACTTTCCCCCCGATAAAAGATTGGTTGATTATTTCAAAGTCTTTTTCGGGATTGCGGCGTAAAAACACGCCGCACCTAACTTCATGACACTTAAGGCGAAAGCCTATGTGTGTAAAAACAAATCTCGAAAGGAGAAAAAACATGAAAAAGTTCGTATGCACTCTGGTTGCCCTGATGATGGCTCTGAGCCTGGTAGCCTGTGCAGCCCCCGCTGCTGAGGAAGCTCCCGCTGTTGAGGAAGCTCCCGTTGTTGAGGAAGCTGTAGTGGAAGAAGCCGCTGAAGAGTTCGATCCTTCTCAGATCACTCTTACCTGGGCCTCCCCCATCATCAACCACCCCGTTCTCCGCACCTGCGAGCTGGGCTTCATCGATGCTTGCAAAGAGATGGGCTATCAGTATCAGGTTGTTGGCTCTGAGAACGTAGACTACAGCGAGACCAACGCTGCTGCAGAAGCTGCTGCTGCAGCCGGCAGCCCCGCCGTTCTGCTGTGGGTTGGTGACGAAGTTGCTGTAAACGGCGTTGCTACTCTGAAGAATGACTACAATGCATTCGTTGGCGGCCCCCACATGTATTGGGAAGAAGGCTCCTGCCCCGGTCTGGATTTCTGCCTTGCTTGTGATGCTGCTACCTATGCTGTAGAAGTTGCTAACTTCATCGCTGAGCGTATTGAAGGCAAGACTGGCTCCATCGCCATCACCCAGGCTTCCTACACCACCAACGAGGATGCTGCAGCTGCTGCATTCAAGGCCCGCATCGAAGAGCTGCAGGCTGAAGGCAAGCTCCAGGGCGTAACCGTACTGGATCCCGCCATCGAAGGTGCTGACGACATCACCGACTCCACCAACGTAAACGCTTCCATCATCCAGGCTAACCCCGACCTGATCGCTGCATTCTCCACCACCGGCGCTGGCCCTGTAACCTGGTCCAATGCTGCCCGTAAGTGCGGTCTTGCTGCTGGCGATCTCGTAATCGTAGCTATGGATACCACCGCTGACAACCTGGCTGAGGTTGAGAGCGGCTACTGCACTGCTCTTGTAGCACAGCCTCTGTACGAAGAAGCATACCAGGGCGCTTACATGCTGGATGCTCTGCTCCGCGGCGAATCCGTTGAATACTGGACTCTGCTCGAAGCTCCCCTCGTATACAACGGCGGTGAAGGCGTAAACGATCCCGCTTACTATGCTAGCATCAACACTCGTGTTGAGACTGAGTTCTAATAAAGTAAACAGTAAATTGAGTTTGCTTTAACTCTGGTTTGTGCAAGGTCGGCGGGGAGAGCGATCTCCCCGCCCGGCCACACAATTATTTAGGGTAAGGAGAACCGAACATATACGCCTGGAATAGCCGATTATAAGCTGCTTTACGCCTGAGTGCAGTCGTTGCAAGCGAAAACAGTATGTGTTGGGTTCCCCTTACCCTATGGGTAAAAGGGCATGTAAAGAAAAAATATACAGAAAGCAAGGGGATGATAGCGTGCAGGAATATATGATCGAAGCAATTGACATTACAAAGGTGTTTCCGGGCACCATTGCTAATGATAAGATTTGCTTGAAAGTTCAGGCAGGAGAAGTAATGGGCCTAGTAGGCGAAAACGGTGCGGGTAAATCCACAATTTTGAAGTGCCTGAACGGCGTTTATCCGACGGGATCCTATACCGGAAAAATTCTGGTAGAAGGTAAGGAAGTTCAGCTTAAAAGCCCCTTGGATGCAATGAAATACGGAATTGGATTTGTTCCGCAGGAAATCAACATCTTGCCCGAGATGAACGTTGCGGAAAACATTTTCCTTTTTGATCTTAAAAACGGCGATAAAAACAAGCTGGTAAACCATAAGGAACTGCATCAGCGCACAGAACAGCTGCTGCAGGATGTTGGTATTAACCTGGATCCCAATGCCAGCACCAAGCGTCTGTCTGTTGGACAGCAGCAGATGCTCATGATTGCCCGTGCACTGGCATCTGATCCCAAGATTCTTATCTTGGATGAGCCTACCACTTCTTTGTCCAATGCGGATGTTCAGAGTCTTTTCCGCGTTGTTCGCACCCTTAAGGAAAAGGGCGTTGCTATTATTTTCGTTACTCATAAATTGGCTGAGATTATGGAACTGACGGATTCTCTTACCGTTATGCGAGACGGCAAGAACGTCGGCTATTATGTGCGCGATGAGTATGAGCAGAGCAAGATAATCCAGGATATGATCGGCCGTAAGCTGGATTTCATGTATCCTGCCCGCAACTCAAATATCGGTGAAGAGCGCCTGCGTATAGAGCATCTGTCTGTGCCCCATCCGCAGATACTGAACCGTTATCTTGCTGAGGATATCAGTTTCTCCGTTCGTGCCGGCGAAGTTCTCGGTTTGGCAGGACTGGTTGGCGCAGGTCGTTCCGAGACCGTTATGTCTCTGTTCGGTGAGCTGAAGCATTCCAGCGGAGATATCTATGTTGATGGAAAGAAAGTAAACATCAGGAATTCCAGAGATGCCATCGCAAACGGCATAGGTCTGGTAACCGAGGACCGCAAAAAGTACGGACTCCATTTTTCCTGGAGTATTAAAAAGAATATTGCATTGTCCAATCTGAAGAAGCTGCTTGCAGGCCCCTTCATTTCCAAGGCCAAGGAAAACGCAGCCTCTCAAGTACACTATGACGCAATGGCCATTAAGGCCAATTCCATGAATGACCTGGTTGACAGCCTCTCCGGCGGTAACCAGCAGAAGGTTGTTATCGGCAGAACCCTCAACGCTGAGCCCAACATCGTTATCCTCGATGAACCCACCAAGGGCATCGATGTAGGCGCAAAGTCTGAGATATACCACATCATCAACAGACTGACCGAAAACGGCGCAGCGGTAATTTTGATTTCTTCCGAATTGCCGGAGCTTATGGCCATGAGCGACAGGTTTGTTGTTCTTGCTGAAGGCCGCGTAGCCGGCGAACTTACAAAGGCAGAAGCTACCGACAGCAAAATCATGGAACTTGCCACCAAGACTTTCAAGAATGTTTCTGAAAAGGAGGCTGAAGCGTAATGAAAGAGAGAGACCTTGTAAAGAAGAGAAAATCTACTCTGCTTGATACCCTGATGTCTCCGGAAGTCAGTATTCTGATTCCTCTGCTTATACTCTGTGCGTACACCAGTTCTGTTTCCAAGGCATTCCTGGCCGTTAAGAACATACAGGTTATTCTCAGATATACAGCATTTATAGGCACTCTGGCAATCGGCGAAGCATTCGTGCTTATGTCCGGCGAAACAGACCTGTCCATTGGTACCTGTTCCGCACTGACCTCCGTTATCTTCGCCTACCTTATTGCCAATTTCGGCGTTCCTGTATGGCTTTCCCTTGTGGTAACTCTGTTCGTTGGTGTTCTTGTTGGCGCTGTAAACGCATTCTTTACCACAGTGCTCAAGATGAACTCCTGGATAGTGACCATGTCCACCCAGTATATCTGTATCGGTTTTGCCACCGTAATATGCAAAGGTAAGGCTATAAGCGGTTTGGGCGATGGCATTCAGGCAATGTCTGCAGGACGTCCTCTGGGTCTGTCCTGGATGTTCTTCATCATGCTTGCCTTCCTGGTGATCACCGAGATAGTTGTTCGTTTTACTCCCATCGGCCGTCAGGTACACAGCGTTGGTCTTAATGTAAACGCTGCCCGCGTTGCCGGTATCAACGTTAACAAGGTAAAGTCTCTCTGTCTGGTATTTGCCAGCTTCATGGGCGCTGTGTGCGGCGTGCTCCAGTGCATCGGCAACGTTGCTGCCAATGCTACCGTCGGTAAGGGTAACGAATTCCCTGCCATTATATGCTGCGTAATCGGCGGCGTAAGCGCAAACGGCGGTAAGGGCTCCATGCTTGGCGTACTGTTCGGCGTTATCATGTATCAGACAATGAAGAACTGTCTGCAGCTGCTTGGCTTTAACAGCAATGCTCAGCTCGTGCTCACCGGCATCATCCTGATAATGGCTGTTTCTGTAGATGTTATGAAGACCAAACTCAGCAGAAAGCGCGGCTAGTAGGAGGGAAACAAACATGAAAGATATGATACATGCTTTTAAAAAGCGCACCGAAAGCATTCCGGAACTGAGCGTTTTGATAGCTCTGCTGGTAATTATGACAATTACCCAGATCGCAAACCCCAACTTCCTGACTGCCGGCAATATGACGGCCATGTTCAAGTCCATACCCTTCATAGCGATGGTAACCTTGGGCACGTCTTTCTGCCTTATTTCTCAGAACGTTGACATTTCCTGCGGCCGTGTTGCCGGTCTTTGCGGCATGGTATTTGGTGCGGTTCTTCAGGAAACAACCGGCAATCTGCCTCTGGCCCTGCTGGCCGGTGTAGGTGCAGGCGTTCTGGTCGGTCTGGTAAACGGCATACTGTCTGTAAACCTTGGTATAAACAGCTTCGTAGTTACCATGGGTACCATGTACGTTGCCGGCGGCCTCCGTTACATCATCAATAACGCAAAGGCCATAACTCTGCCTGAGACTTACCGTGGTTTTTCCCAGGCAACTCCCCTTGGCATTTCCTGGTTCTTCTGGATGACCATATTGATTTATATAATCGTTGGCTTCATTCAGTGGAAGACCGTATTCGGCCGTCAGCTGTATGCAGTCGGCAACAATGAAGACGTTGCCCGCCTGCAGGGCGTAAAGACCAAGAAGGTACAGATGGCAGCTTTCCTGCTGAGCGGACTGTTTGCAGGTCTTGCCGGCGTTATGGCCACCATCGATATCAACAGCGCACAGCCCGCCACCGGTACCGGTTGGGAGTTCAAGGCCATTGCTGCCTGCATGGTAGGCGGTATCAGCATCAGCGGCGGTACCGGCAGAGCCTTCGGCGCTGCGCTGGGCATTATGGTTGTATTTATCATCAATAACATAATTAACATGATTGGTATATCCAATTACTATTCAGACGTATTTACCGGCTGCGTATTGGCCGGAGCTGTGCTTGTAGATATATTCCGCAAGAGCAGAAAGATCAGTGCATAAGGATACATGACAGATTCCTGACTTTAGATTCGCTTTTGATGGTTATGTAGTGTTCTGTAATGGTTGATATATTTGGCGCCATGCATAATGCGGATCAAAGTCAGGAATTTGCATATTGAGAAAGGCCTATGAAAGGGGTAGCTATGAAAAGTTTAATCGCAAAGAAACCCGGAGTAGCAGAATATACGGAGCTTTATGAAAGACCTGTGCCTGCGGAGGATCAGGTTTTGCTTAAGGTGCTCCGAAACGGAATCTGCGCAACTGATATGGCTATCCTTTCCGGAAAGGCCGGCTTTATGAATGACGGGTCTACTCAGTATCCGGTCCGTTTCGGTCATGAATTCGTAGGTGAAATCGTAGAAGTTGGCAGCAAGGTACAGAATTTCAAGGTTGGTGAACGTGCCATCTGCGAAGGTTACGTTTCCTGCAACGAATGCGAGGAATGTAAAAAGGGTCTGCCAGAGCGCTGCAAAAACATTATGGGCGTAGGCACCCTGAATACATGGCCCGGCTCCTATGCCGAATATGTATTGTTCCCCGAGCGACATCTTATCAAGATACCCGAAAGCCTTACCAATGACGAGGCGGCTCTGATTGAGCCTGCGGCCGTAGGTATGGATGGAGTAATGAAGGCTAAGATCGTGCCCGGCGAGTCCATGGTGCTGGTGGTGGGTGTTGGTGCGATAGGTATTGCCGCTGCCGCATTGGCAAAGCATTATGGCGCCAAGAAGGTCATGATATCCGGAAGAACTCCCTACAAGCTTGAAATTGCCAAGAAGATGGGCGTGGATGCCGTGTGCAATCCCAAGGAGGAGTCTCTTGTTGAATTTGTTAAGAGAGAGACCAACGGACACGGCGTGGACAGCGTAATTGAATGCTCCGGCAGCATTGAAGTTCTGGATGAATGTGTTGAAGTTCTGGCAGAGCAGGGCAGGCTGGTTATCGTAGCATTCTATGAGCAGCTTTATAAAACATTTGATATCGATAAGTTTGTAATGAAAAACTGCGTGCTGGAATCTGTAATGTTCCATGCATTTGATGAGGTAATCAAGGCTATGCAGGAAGGTGTGGACCTTACTCCCCTCATCACCCGCCATGTAAAATTCGATGAATGCGGTGCATTCATGACCAAGCTTATCGAAACCAGGAGCAAGGAAGATATAAAAATCATGGTTGACTTTGAATAAGCTAAGATCGTGTTTTGAATGGCTTATTTACACCATTGAACAGTTTACATAAAAAGCGCTTGTGTTATGGGAGGAAAATTAATGAACGCTGAACTGTACATTGAAATGCGCTGCACCATAGGCGAAGGTCCTGTGTGGGATGAGGAAACCGGCGTACTTTACTTTGTTGACAACAGACAGGGCAAAGTATACAGCTATGACAAAAATGAACTGAAGGAAGTTGTTTCCTTTGATAAGCAGCTGGGCTTTGTAGTGCTCAGAGAGCAGGGAGGCATGGTTGCCGGCCTGAAGGATGGATACTACTACGAAGATCTCAACGGTGAAGCTCCCAGATTTATTGCCAGCCCGGAGCCCGGCAGAACAGACGGCAGGTTTAATGATGGCAAGGCAGATCCCGCCGGCCGTGTATGGGGAGGCACCCAGACCACCAATATTGATACCGGCAGCGGCGATGTGATTGCAGACAGCGGCCTGTATTGCCTTGATGAAAACGGCAATGTAAAACAGATGCTCAGCGAAGTAATTCAGGGCAACGGTATGGGCTGGAACAAGGATGCCACAAAGTTTTACTTTATTGATACAGAGCGTTTCTGCGTTCAGGAATTTGATTACGATATTCAGAAGAACGAGCTGAGCAACGGCCGTGTATGCGTGGAGATCCCCAAGGAAATGGGTATTCCCGATGGCATGGCGGTGGATGATGAGGGCAATGTGTGGGTTGCTCTGTGGGGCGGCTATTCCGTAATCAAGTATGATCCTGCAACCGGCGCCATTCTGGATAAGGTTGATGTGGATGCTCCCAATGTTACTTCCTGCTGCTTTGGCGGCGAGAAGATGGATGAACTGTACATCACAACTGCTTCTCTGCTGACTGATCTTGATAAGTATCCTCTGGCAGGCAGCGTGTTTAAGGTAAAGCCCGGCATAACAGGCCGTCCCTCTTACAAGTTCAAGGGCTAAGCAGAAAAGACGGCGTAAACAGGACGGGGGAGAGAGTATGCGGGAAACAGGAATTAGAAGAGTCCTCTGTTATGGCGATTCCAATACATGGGGATATATGCCCGGCTCAGGGCACAGGTTTGATTCCGATACCCGGTGGACGGGTGTACTGCAGGGCCTGCTGGGCGAGAAATACTGCATTATCGAGGCAGGACTCAACGGCAGAACTACCGTATTCGATAGCCCCTTTGACGATTATTTAAATGGCAGGGCGGGGCTGGGATATGCTTTTTTGCAGGCCAGCCCTGTGGATCTTGTGGTGATAATGCTGGGAACCAATGACCTTAAGTATACCAATGCAGCCGGGGCTGCAAGGGGGGTAGGCGCATTGGTTTCCGAAGTAAAAACCATCGCAAATAAAATACCCAGCTCATTTTATCTGACCAACGGGTCACAGCCGGAACAGACAGATACAAAAATATTGATAATTTCTCCGATTCTTGTTCATCCGGATATTCTCAGAATAAGTCCCGCAACGGTATTTGAAGAGGAAAAACGATATGAAAAAGCCCAGGGCTTTTCTGCGGCCTATAGAAATGTTGCCGCTCAGGCAGGGGCTTGGTTTCTGGATGCGGCAGAAATTGCACAGCCCAGTGATACAGACGGCATACATATGACGGCGGAAGGCCACATTGCATTGGGCCATGCCGTGGCGGCAAAAGTCCGGGAGATTTTTGCCGATGAGCAATAGAGCACAAACAGACGGCTGAATACAGCAAGAAATCCTGAGAGGATTCGGTTTTATGGCAAATAAAATAACCCCATTCGGCATTATGCCCGATGGCGAAAAAGCAGAGCTTCTCACGCTGGACAACGGCATAATATCCTGCAGGATAATTACATACGGAGCTGTGCTGCAGAGCCTTTTTGTGCCGGATAAGAACGGAAATCCGGTGGATGTTGTGCTGGGATGCGACACTATGGATGCATACAGGGCGCACAATGATTATATGGGCGCCATTGTGGGCAGATATGCAAACCGGATTGGAAACGGCAGGTTCCATGCAAACGGCAAAGAGTATACCCTTGCGTTAAACAGCGGACCAAACCATTCACACGGCGGCATTATAGGCTTTTCCCATCGCATATGGACAGTGGAGGAACTGACGGATACCCGGGCTGTGCTGTCGATTTTCAGCGAGGATGGGGAAGAGGGATATCCCGGAAATCTTACCCTCAGGGTAACGTATCAGCTGAACAATAGGGAATTGCAGATCAAATACAATGCAGTATGTGATCAGGATACACCCTGCAGCATAACAAACCACGCATATTTCAATCTGGAGGGACATGATTCCGGCCCGATACTGGAGCAATTGGTTGCAATCTATGCTGAGCATTATACTCCGGCCGATGAAGCGGGTCTTCCGACAGGAATACTGGAGCCGGTTGAAGGAACCCCCATGGACCTTCGCAAACCCACAAGAATCGGCGAACACATAGATGATAAATCCTTTGCACAGCTAAGGCAGAGCAATGGCTACGACCATAACTATGCAGTGGCAGATTGCGGAGGAATACTGCGAACTGCTGCGTGGGCAAGTGCACCCGGAACCGGGATTTCCATGACAATCAGGTCAACCTATCCCGGAGTGCAGCTTTATACGGCCAATTTCCTTGAGGAAAATCATCCGGGGAAAAACGGCTGTACATACGGCCCCAGACATGCTTTCTGCCTGGAGGCGGAGTTCTTCCCGGATTCCCCGAATAAAGAGGCTTTTCCGGGCGGGATTTTAAAAGCCGGCGAACAGTATATACACGAAACGCACCTGATTTTCTAAAACGGAATGTATTTTACGGTTAACGGGATTGTTTATTAGCATGATATGGCTAATTGCAATAAATAAAGAGATTTCAATTCAGTAGCTGAAAGGAGAAGGCTTTTCATGAAAACTGCGGAACAATATAAAGCGAGTTTGCGCGAGAGGAAGATTAAGGTATATGTAAAGGGTGAGCTGATCGACAGCGAAAAGGTTATTGACCATCCTTTTATCAACGGTCATGTAAATTCTGCCGCAATGACCTATGCCCTGGCAAACAGCGAAGAATATGCTGACCTTATGACTGCCACATCTCATCTGACCGGCCGTAAGATCAACAGATTTACCCATATCCATCAGTCTGTTGACGATCTGATGAAGAAAGCCAAGATGCTGCGTACCATTTCTCAGAAAACCGGCACCTGTTATCAGCGCTGCGTTGGTTTTGACGCTATGAATGCAGCTTATACAGTTACCTACGAATGCGACAAGGCTCTGGGTACGGATTACCATGAGCGCTTTAAGAAGTTCCTGGTCATGGTTCAGGATAATGACTATATGGTTGCCGGCGCAATGACGGATCCCAAGGGCGACCGCAGCCTTCGCCCCAGCCAGCAGGTGGATCCCGATATGTTCGTACACGTTGTTGAGCAGCGTGAAGACGGCGTGGTAATCCGCGGCGCAAAGGCACATATGACCGGCATGGTCAATTCCCACTGGATGCTCATCATGCCCACCATGGGTATGATGGAAAATGAAAAGCAGTATTCCATCTGCTGCGCCCTGCCCGTGGATGCTGAGGGAGTAACCCACATCTTCGGCCGTCAGACCAATGATGACCGCAAGTTTGAAGGTTCTGTGGATCAGGGCAATGCTCAGTTCGGCATTGTAGGCGGTGAATGCCTTACCGTGCTGGATGATGTATTTGTACCCAATGAGTATATCTTCATGAATGGCGAATATCAGTATACCGGTCTGCTGGTAGAACGTTTCGCCTGCTATCATCGCTCCAATTACGGAGCCTGCAAGGGCGGCGTATCTGACGTTGTAATCGGTGCTACCGGTTTGTGGGCTGACTATCAGGGAACCTCCAAGGCCAGCCATGTAAAGGATAAGCTGAACGAAATGATGCACATGAACGAAACCCTCTATGCATGTGCGGTTGCCGCAGCAACCCTTGGCACTCCTACTCCCTCTGGAGCATACTTTGTGGACAGGCTGATGGCAAACGTTTGCAAGCATAACGTTACCAAGCTTATCTACGATATAGACAGACTTGCACAGGATATCGCCGGCGGCATTATCGCCACCATGCCCTCTGAGGCCGATCTGCGCAATCCTGATATCGGTCCCTGGGTAGAGAAGTATCTTAAGGGCGTTGACGGCGTTTCCACCGAAAACCGTATGCGTGTCGGCCGTCTGCTTGAGATGATGACCGGTGGTACCGCTCTGGTTGAATCCATGCACGGCGCAGGATCTCCTCAGGCTCAGAAGGTTATGTATTCCAAGCTGTCCGGCCTGGAAGAGAAGAAGAAGTTTGCCGCCAATATTGCCGGCGTAACCACTACAAACAAGCAGTAAAAATAATTTTAAAATAATATTGTACTGACATCGCGGAAAGGTGTGGAGATTATGGATTTTTATTTGAGCAAAGAGCACAAGATGGTGCAGAAAATGGTCCGTGAGTTTGCGGAAAACGAAGTTAAGCCTCTGGCAGAAGAAATCGACGAACTGGAAAGATTCCCCAAAGAGACCGTGGAAAAAATGGCAAAGCTAGGCCTGCTGGGCGTTCCATTCCCCAAACAGTATGGCGGAGCAGGTGCAGATAATCTGGCCTATGCCATCTGTGTAGAGGAACTTGCAAAGCACTGCGGCACTACTTCTGTTATAGTGTGCGCTCATACCTCCCTGTGCTGCTATCCTATCTATGCTTTCGGTACCGAAGAGCAGAAGATGAAGTACCTGCCTGATCTTCTCAGCGGACGCAAGCTGGGCGCTTTCGGTCTTACCGAGCCCAATGCAGGCTCTGATGCCGGCGGACAGCAGACCATTGCCGAGCTGGATGCAACCGGCGAAAACTATATCCTTAACGGCAGCAAGTGCTTCATTACCAACGCCACCGAGGCTGACGTATTTGTAGTATTTGCCATGACCGATCGCAAGAAGGGCATTAAGGGCATTTCTGCCTTCATCGTAGAGCGTGATTTCCCCGGATTCTCTTTCGGCAAGCACGAAAGGAAGATGGGTATCCGCGGCAGCGCAACCTGCGATCTGATTTTCGAAGACTGCATCGTGCCCAAGGAAAATCTGCTAGGCAAGGAAGGCAAGGGCTTCAATGTAGCAATGGGCACTCTGGACGGCGGACGCGTTGGCGTTGCTGCTCAGGCTCTGGGCATTGGCGAAGGAGCCATCAACGAGGCTGTTAAGTATACACAGGAGCGTATGCAGTTTGGCAAGCGCATCAGTCAGTTCCAGAACACCCAGTTCCAGCTGGCAGATATGCAGACCCGTGCAGACGCCGCACAGCTTCTGGTTTATCGCGCAGCCGCTGCGAAGGATGCCAATGATCCTCAGACCGGATATTATTCCTCCATGGCAAAGCTGTTTGCTGCTGAGATGGCTTCTGATGTTACCCGCCGCGCAGTACAGCTCTTTGGCGGTTATGGTTACACCCGTGAATACCCCGTTGAGCGCATGATGCGCGATGCCAAGATCACCGAGATCTACGAAGGCACCAGCGAGGTTCAGCGCATGGTAATTTCCCGTGCCATGGGTGTGAAGTAGTCTTGACGGACAAGCATCTTATTTGGCAAGCGAACGATAATTATTGCGAAAAAACATAACAGTTTAGAGTAAAGAAGGTTAATTATGAAAGTTATCGTATGTATAAAGCAGGTACCCGATACATCCGGCAAGGTAGCGGTAAATCCGGACGGCACACTGAACAGAGCATCCATGCAGACCATAACCAATCCCGATGACATGAACGCAGTGGAAGCGGCGCTGAAG
>JAZNUG010000043.1:0-12155 GCA_045592165.1 Clostridia bacterium
CCTTTCTGTTCTATTGCAATTGCCGCCCTGCTGACAGAACGGCATGTTTGTACAGATACATATTTATGGTAATACATCCGACATTTTTTTGCAACGGCAAAGTCCGGATTTGCACAAAAAAATCCCCCTCCCATACAAAAAGCCGCCCGTTTCAGGCGGCATTGGCTGTGCTGCTGCTTATTTGGGCTCCCTGCCCTCGGCAAAGACCCGCATCATTTCTCTGGTAAGGCTTATACCGTCATCCTCGGCAGGAAAGGAGTCCCTTGCATACCAATCCGCCATGGACAGTTCGTTTTCATCGATGTGTATCCGGTCGGATCCATCCAGATCGCAGAAATAGCCAAGGGAAAGGTTGCCGGCAATGCCCCATGGCTGGCTGCCGTAATAGCGGATGTTCTTTACCTTCAGGCCAACCTCTTCCATTACCTCGCGGGCCACCGCCTCCTCGGCGGTTTCGCCTATCTCGATGAAGCCTGCAAGGAGAGCATACCGCTTGTAATTACGGTTTGCATACTGGCTCATCAGTATCCTGTCCCCATCCACCACGCCTATTATCACGGCGGGGGCTATTCTTGGGAAAATCATATTGCCGCAGGCGGGGCAGCGCATCATGCGTTCCTTGCTGTCGTGGGCGGTCTCCGCTCCGCAGCAGCCGCAATAGCGGTTTGCCCTGTACCAGCAGTATATGTGCCATGCGGTCATGCAGGCAAAGCATACATCCTTTGAGCGAAGGTCGCGCAGCGTTGCGGCGGCCTCATATTCAAAGCCCTGCTCCGCTTCTCCCGCCTCGCCCATATACAGGAAATAATCCCTGTCCTGCATGGTAAAGGCAAACTGGGTTTTCTCCTCAAACCAGCCGCTCCAGCCTTTGCTCCACTGAGAAACCTGTGCCCATGTGGGCAGATGCATAAGGCCCTCGGCATCACGGCCGATGAGAATGTCCCTGCCCTTTATGCATACCACAAGGTCTTCATCCTTCGGCATGCAGCGGCGGTATTGATTATCCAGACTTCCGTAGGTTATATCCTGAAGCATACTATGCCCCCTTTGCAAATTCTCACATATACACCATAAATAAAATCCCTGCCGCCGTCAAGGGGGCGAGCAAGCCCCGGCACAAAAAGGACACCCCCGGGAGTGTCCTTTTGCAAATTGTTTTTATCAATTCAGCGCAGAGCCGCAGTATTCGCAGCAGCCATGGGCATCCGGCAGGGTGGGCGCGCCGCAGGCAGGGCAGTTTACCCTCTGCTTCGGTGCCTTGGCAGCCTTGATGCCGTCCCTCACGTCCTGACGCATCTGGGTGAACAGCGCCTTTATCTCATTACCCATATCCTCATATTCCCTGTAATCAGGATGGGATGTGGGATTGAACTGATTACCCGTGGTAAGGCGGCCGAATCCGGTGGGGGTACTGCTGTAATTGGGCTCGACCCGGACGCTGCTGCCGTTCAGGTCAAAGCGCATATCGTCAAAATAGGGATGCTTCACATGTATATTCATGGTGAAATCATAATCCCAGTAATAGCGGGGCGGAATGTAGCTTACGTATTCTCCGTCCGCATTCTGCCGCTTATGCTCGCCCCTGTCCTCATCGATGTCAAAGTCGCAGCCCACAACCTGAGAAAACTCCAGCACATCAGGATTTTCCTCAAGGTGGTCATCGGTTCTGACCACCATGAACCAGCCCTTGTCCTCATCTATGGCCACCTTGTTGCTGCGGCCCAGTACACGGGTGATGTTGAACTGCTCCACCTTTTTCAGGTTTTCCTCCCGATAGGCCAGCTGTTCCTTTATCTGGTCCACGGTGCTGTTGCGGCGGTCGTCAAACCAATAGGAAAGCTTATTTGCACAGTGCTTGCACAGGTTTCCGTTCTCCAGCCTGCGATTGCCCAGCAGGCCGATTTTTTCTCCGCAGACGTCGCAGTATTTTTTATCGAATAAACCCATTGTTTCGCGTTCCTTTCCGTGTAATATATATGATTTTACAGCAAAGCCTGCCGTAAATCCACCCCCTGGGAAAATATTAGCCCAGCATATCTATCAGCCCCTGAAACAGTTCATCTATTGCCCGGCGTGCATCGCTGTAATTATCGGGAAACGCACTGCTTCCGTTGGCGTAAATATTGAGTCCATCAGCTGTGGTCATGCTCAGTGTGAAGCCCTCGCCGTCGGATACACGCTTTTTGCTTTTGTCAAATCCGTCCCATGTATCCAGCCTGTACTC
This sequence comes from Clostridia bacterium, assembly GCA_045592165.1. Classification (GTDB taxonomy): domain Bacteria; phylum Bacillota; class Clostridia; order Christensenellales; family CAG-138; genus SFEL01. Next base: position 2,225 of record JAZNUG010000043.1, read on the forward strand.
TGCGGCGATTGCGCCAAGCTCCCCCAGTACGTCCTCCTGCACCGTAACGTCAATAACGTTATATCCGCAGTTCAGCTCCAGGTGAAGGTGGGTTCCTTCCTCGGTTTTTTCCGCTGAATAACTGTATATGTCGGCGGTGGACATGCCCCTTGCCATAAAGGTAAAGGAGGTGAGCGGAATAGGCTGCTCCAGCGGTTCAGCCGGCCCTGCACAGCCCATGAGCAGCGAACCCAGCAAACATATAATCCCCAATATTACTGTACGGTACTGCATATGCTTTCTCCTGTTCGCTGCGCCGCCCGAAAGCGGCGCAGAATACCCCTGTTATGTGTTTTTACTATGCAACGGTGCCCCGCTTGGAGGAATACTTTTCATATTCTTTGTTTTCCATTATATCCACCAGTATGTTCACAAGGTTATACATATCGGCATAGCTGCAGTAAAGGGCGACGGGAGCAAGGCGTATTACCCTGGGGGGACGGAAGTCAGGCACAACGCCCCGGGCCTTGAGGGCCTCATTTATGCGTACGGCATCCTCATGCTCCAGAGCAACGTGGCCGCCCCGCCTTGCATCCTCTCTGGGATTGCCGATGGTAAAGCCGTACTTTGCAAGCTTCTCATCGATAAGGTACATAAGGTATGCGGTGATCTTAAGGGACTTTGCCCGAACATCTGCCATGATGAGCTTGTCGTATATGTTCAGCGCGCCCTCCGTAGCCGCCATGCTGAGCAGGGGCTGAGTGCCGGTCTGCCATGCGCCTGCGCCCTGAACAGGCTCAAACTCAGGCAGCATATCAAACTGGGTTTCCTTGCGGTTGCCCTGCCAGCCTGCAAGGCCGGGCAGCATGCCGAAATGCCTGCGGTTGATGTACAATCCCGCTATTGCGCCGGGGCCGCCGGACAGGTATTTATAATTGCACCATACTGCAAAGTCGCAGTCTATGGCCTTGAAGTCATGATCCACCGCGCCTATGGAATGGCACAGGTCAAAGCCGATGATTATTCCCCTTGCATGGGCCTCGCGGGTGAGGCGGGCAAGGTCCAGCAGCTGGGAGCTTCTGTACAGCACGCCGGGCAGCAGCACGACAGCCACATCCTCCGTCATGGCGGCGATGATATCATCCTCCTCCACAAGGCGGCCGTCACGGCTTGCAACCACCTTTACCGCCTGCTCGGGGTCATAGCCCTTAAGGCGGACCTGACTGGTTACGGCGTAGCGGTCGGTGGGGAAATTCAGCTCATCCACCAGAATCTTATACCGCTCAGGAGTGGGATGATAGAAGGTGGCGATGGCCTGATGGATATTTATAGTGGTATTGGTGCAGACAGTCACCTCATCGGGATCGGCATTGATAAGGCGGGCAAGCTTTGCGCCAAGTATATCCTGATAAAGGAAATAATCCGTGGGGGCGCCGCTCCACACGCCGATGCCGTATTCCTTCCAATCCGACAGCACGCGCAATACGGCCTCTTCCGCATCCTTTGAGCAGAGGCCCAGTGAGTTGCCGTCCATGTATATCTGGCCTTCCTTTACATAAAACCTTTCCCGTACATGGGCAAGAGGATCCTGCCTGTCCAAAGCAGCAGCACATTCCAAAGAAGTGTTGAATTCGTACATTATGAGAATATCCTCCTTGGGAGAAATAATGAAATGAACTGATTTTATGATACAGCATAGCTCACAAGGTGTAAAGCAAAGGAAGCATGCATTTTTATGTCGACCAAAGCAAACTTTCGGGGTATAATATAATCAGTAAATTATGGAGGAAACAACGTGATATCCGAAAAAATACAGCGCATAAACGCCCTTGCCGCAAAGGCAAAGACCACCGGCCTCACAGATGAGGAAATTCAGGAGCGGGATGCTCTGCGCCGGGAATACATAAACGAATTCCGCCAGAGCCTGATCTCTCAACTGGACAATACCTACATCATGGATGAGCAGGGCAACAAAACCAAGCTGGAAAGAAAACTTCATTAACCCACGGGCCGCATACGCGGCTCTTTTTTCATATAAAAAATCCCCCACCCGAAGGTGGGGGAAAGGAAACTGATTACATCTGTTTGCCAGGGCGTATTACTTAATCACGGTGCCGGTCTGGTTAACAATACCAGAGAAGCTGGAGCTGAAAACATTGCCGCCCTTATTGTTATTCTTAATTTTTAAAGCCATTTTATTCCCCTGCGCGAGAATGTCCCTGTATTGCCTGGAAAAACCGGATGTGCCGATTTTTCGGGTTTTATGTTTTTTCGCCGTGTCCGGGAGAAAACGAAAACACCGCAGACGTTTTTTCGCCTGCGGTGCGTTTATCTGTTATATTACTGGGCCAGAGGCAGGATTTTTTCCTTGAAAAACATCCTTGCTTCCTCTGCCTTCACCCGGTATTCCTCCCCATTGAGCTTCACGCCCACATGGCGCTGGGCGCACTTTTTCATGCAGAAGGATGCGGAAAAATCGATTTTGTCGTGAAGGCCGTATTCCTCTATCATGTGCTGAAAGGTAACCACCACGTTGTTTGCGCCGTGAACATGGCAGGCGCTGCCGATGCATACGCTCAGCTTAATCATGCTTCTCGCCCTCCTTCACATAGTCCACGTGCAGCAGCTGATGCACCTTGCCCTTGATGATATCCCGATAGATATTCATCATGATGGGATTCTCCTCGGAGCAGCGGATGCTCTGGAGACGGTCCGCATCGTAAAGGCCCTTTACCCTGGAAGGACGCTGATCGCTGTCCACGAAGGGCTGGCCGCCGCCGTTTACGCAGCCGCCGGGGCATGCCATTACCTCGATGAAGTGGAAGGTTTCGCCATTCTGCACCCGCTTGAGCACCTTCTCTGCATTGCCAAGGCCGCTGACAACTGCGATATGCAGGGTGGAGTCGCCGTATTCCAGGTCAAATTCCTTGATGCCGTCCTCCCCGCGCTGTCCTGCGTTTGCAATGCTCAGCAGGCCGGAGCGGGTCTTGTTGGTGGCAACGCGGCGCAATACCGCCTCGGTAACGCCGCCGGTAACGCCAAAGATGACGCCTGCGCCGGAATAGGTGCCGAAGGGCATATCCACGGCTTCCGGCTCAAGAGTATCAAACATCAGGCCGGCTTCCTTTATCATAACAATAAGTTCCTGGGTGGTAAGCACAGCATCCACGTTGGGCATGCCGTTTACCTTGAATTCATCCCTCGCGGCCTCGAATTTCTTTGCAGTGCAGGGCATGATCGCCACATGGAACATCTTCCTTGAGGACTTTTCGCTCTGATCCTTCAGCATGGATGCCATCATCTGCATGGGGGAGCGGCAGGTGGAGATATTGGGCAGGAATTCGGGATGCTTCTTTTCGCAATACTGAATCCAGCCGGGGCAGCAGGAGGTGATGAGGGGCAGCTTGCCGTTTTCCTCGATCCTTCTGAGGAACTCCTCGCTCTCTTCAAGTACGGTAAGGTCTGCGCCCAGAGAGGTATCGTATACCTCGTCAAAGCCCATGCGCCTGAGGGCAGCAACTATCTTGCCGATAACATCCGCGCCCTCGGGAATATTCAGTTCCTTGCCCAATGCAACACGTACCGCGGGGGCAATCTGAACGGTGGTCTTGATGCCAGGGTCATCCAGCGCCTTCCATACGGAGGAGATGTTGCTCTTTACAACGATCGCGCCGGTGGGACAAACCGCAGCGCACTGGCCGCAGCCCACGCAGGGAGACTCTGCCAGAGGCTTGCCGAAGGCGGTGCTGATGGTCATATTTGAGCCGCGATGGGCAAAGTCTATTGCACCCACATTCTGAATTTCATTGCAGACACGGACACAGTCGCCGCAGAGTATGCACTTGCCTGCGTCCCTGGTGATGCAGGGAGAGGAAGTATCGTCGTTTCTGGTGGATACCGCCCTGTTGGGGAAGCGTACGCCATCGATGTTGAAGCGCATTGCAAGATCCTGCAGTTTGCATTTGCTGTTGTTTTCGCAGGTAGTGCAGTCCCGGCAGTGATTTGCAAGGAGCAGCTCCAGTATGTTTTTGCGATAGCGGCGGAGACGCTCGGTATTGGTGCGGATAACCATGCCCGCCCTGGGGGGAGTGGAGCATGCGGCCTCAATTCCGCCCCGCTCGTTTTCCACCATGCACATACGGCAGGCGCCGTAAACCGACAGCTCGGAATAATAGCAGAAGGTGGGCATCTTGATGCCGATCTTGTGGCAAAGCTCCAGTATGTTCTTTTCGCCGTTTATTTCAACGGGGATACCGTCTATTGTCATGAACTGCTTTTCCATTTGTTTAGCCCTCCTTGATGGCATGGAATGCACAGGCATCTATACAGCTTCCGCAGCGGATGCACTTGTTAAGGTCAATGGTAAAGGGTTCCTTTATTTTTCCGCTGATGGCATTTACGGGGCAGCCCCTGGCACACTTGCTGCAGCCCTTGCAGAGCTCGGGATCAATGTAAATGCGCTTGAGCTTCTGGCAGGCCCCTGCGGGACAGCGCTTTTCGTAAATATGTGCCTCGTACTCATCCCGGAAATTGCGTATGGTGCTGACCACGGGAGAAGAAGCGGACTTTCCAAGGCCGCAGAGCGCGGTTGCGGAAATGGTATCCGCCAGTTCCTCAAGCAGCTCGATGTCGCCATCCTGGCCCTGACCTGCAACTATGCGCTCCAGAATTTCCAGCATACGCTTTGTGCCCTCCCTGCAGGGAACGCACTTGCCGCAGGATTCGTTCTGGGTGAAGTTCATGAAGAAGCGGGCAACCTCTACCATGCATGTATTGGAATCCATTACCACCAGACCGCCGGAGCCTATCATGGCGTTTACCTTTTTGAGGGTATCAAAGTCAAGGGGCAGATCCAGCTCTGACCTGGTAAGGCAGGCGCCGGAAGGGCCGCCGATCTGAACGGCCTTGAATTCGCCGTCACCCCTCATGCCGCCGCCGATATCGAATATGATTTCCCTGAGGGTGGTGCCCATGGGTACTTCGATAAGGCCGGTATTGGCAATGTTGCCGGTGATGGCAAATGCCTTGGTGCCGGGGTTCTTTTCCACGCCTATGCCCAGGAACCAGTCTGCGCCATTGTTGATTATCTGTGCAACGTTTGCGTAGGTTTCCACATTGTTGAGCACGGTGGGCTTATCAAAGAGACCGTGTTCAACCGTGCGGGGAGGCTTTACCCTGGGGAAGCCGCGCTTGCCCTCTATGGAGGCGGTAAGGGCGCTGCCTTCGCCGCAGACGAATGCGCCTGCGCCGCGGTTTATATGCATATGGAAGGAAAAGTCAGTGCCCAGTATGTTATCGCCAAGGAGGCCCAGCTCTTCTGCCTGAGTGATGGCGGTACGAAGCCTCTTTACCGCAAGGGGATACTCGGCTCTCACGTAGATATAGCCTTCGCTTGCGCCGCAGGCCACGCCTGCGATCATCATGCCCTCCAGCATTCTGTGGGGGTCGCCCTCCATGATGCTGCGGTCCATAAACGCGCCGGGGTCGCCCTCGTCGCCGTTGCATACAACGTACTTCTGGGGTTCCTTCTGACGCTTTACCTGCTCCCACTTTTTGCCGGTAAGGAAGCCTCCGCCTCCGCGGCCGCGAAGCTGGGATTTGGAGATCTCTGTTACAATTTCATCCCCTGTCATATCAAACAGGGCCTTTTCAAAGGCGGAATAACCGCCAATGGCGATATACTCCCTGACGGAGTCCGCGTCTATTCTGCCGCAGTGTTCCAGCACCACGCGGGTCTGCTTTTTGTAGAAGGGGATTTCAGACTGCTGCCTGTATATCACGCCGTCCTTCTTGTAGGCAAGGCGCTCGATGCATTCGCCGCCCAGTATGGTCTTTTCCACGATCTCTTCGCAATCCGCAAGCTTTACCTTGGTGTAGAGCCATCCTTCGGGATCAATGCGAAGCAGGGGGCCCATCTCGCAGAAGCCGTGGCAGCCGCTCTTCTTAAGGCCAACGGTATGGTCATGGGGCTCATCCATCAGCTCAACCGCAACGTCAATATTGCGCTCAGCCATCATGGCCTTGAGCTTTTCGTAAATATCCAGAGAACCGCCTGCAACGCAGCCGGTGCCGGCGCATACGATTATCTTCTTCTCCTGCTGGGCATATGCCTTTACCGCAGCTTCACGGTATGCCGCTAATTCCTGCCTATTCCTGAGCATTGGCTGCCTCCTCCTTAAGCTGATTGATAAGCTCCGCCGCCTTTGCGGGGGTCATCTGGGGATAAACCACATCGTTTACCGTAAGCACCGGCGCAAGGCCGCAGGCGCCCAGACAGGATACCGTTTCCACGGTAAAGTTCAGGTCATCGGTGGTCTTTTTCTTTTCGCTAAGATTCAGCTCGGAGCGGATCCTGTCCAGTATGGGTATGGACTTGCGGACATGGCAGGCAGTGCCGTCGCAGATTTTGATAACATACCTTCCCTTGGGCTCAAGGGAGAAATTCTCATAGAAAGTGGCGATGCTGTATATACCGGCCTCGCTCATATTGAGTTTATCTGCAAGGTATGGGAAAACCTCCCTTGGCAGGTAATGGTAATGTTCCTGTATCTCCTGCAGGATGGAAATAATCGCTCTCTGTTCGCAGCCATTCTCTTTGAGTATGGCGTCCACAACGGAAAAATCCAGCTTTCCCTTCATGATGCTTTCTCCTTGTTTATTTAGCAGGCCTTTCGGGCCAAATTTTGCTGTGTTCTGAAAATTAAAAGACTGTGATGATTAATTGATGTTCGCTGGGGCAAGTTCCCTGTTTCATACAAAAATCCATCCCTTGTTTCCTCAGGACGGTTTTGAATTGTCTTTTATTTAACAATACAATATTACCCCTGTTTTGCAGGAAAGTCAAGCATTTAATAATTTACCATGCAGGAAATCCTGCATGGGCCTCATGCTGTTCTACGCTAATTATATATGCAAATTTCATAGGTGTAAAGCCTGTTTTTGGTAAATTGTCTGACAAATTTTTTCACAGCCCCGCTTCCGCCCTCCGGCGGGAGTGCCCTCTGCCGGGGCAAAAATAAAAATCCGCCGTTTTTAGGGGCGGATTTTATTTATTAAATGTATTAAAGATAAAGCTTATATGTTCCGTCCACCTGAATGTTCGCCTCGGCAGCAGCAGCAATCAGGCTCTCCTCCTGCTCCGGTTCCGCGCGGAAAGACATGCCGCAGCCTGCGGTTATCTCGCGGGGCACCGGTATCAGCCGCCCGGGCAGACCCTTTTCGGCGCACATTGCTTCCATGGCCATGGCGGCGGAAGTGGTATGGAAAGTTATTACAAGATACAGCCGTTTTTCTCTCATTGAGCTATCTCCTTTACCGCCGCTATTGCAGCCTCCACCTCTTCCTCGGTATTGAAGTAAGCAAAGCTGAAGCGGACGGCACCCTGCTCCCTGGTGCCCAGGGCAATGTGCATTCTGGGGGCACAGTGTGCGCCGGGGCGGGTGGCGATGCCGTAGTATTCCGACAGCTCGTCAGATACGGCGGAGGAATCATAATCCTTGATATTCAGCGCAACAACGGGGCTTCTCATGCGGGAAAAGTCTCCGTATACGGTTACGCCCTCAATCGCCTTCACCCCTTCATAAAAGCGGGTCATAAGCTGATGTTCCTTTTCAAAGATAACATCCATGCCCACTTCTTCTATGAAATCCAGCGCCGCCCCAAGGCCGGCTATGCCGTGGCCGTTGAGTGTGCCTGCCTCAAGGCAGGTGGGGTATTCCACAGGCTGGGTTTTGCTGTAAGACTGAACTCCGCTGCCGCCCACCTTGAAGGGACGTATCTCCACGCCCTCGCCAACACACAGACCGCCGGTGCCCTGAGGACCCATAAGGCTCTTGTGGCCGGTGAAGCACAGCACGTCCACACCCATCTCTTTTATATTGATGGGGAAGCAGCCTGCGGTCTGGGACGCATCGACTATCAGCAGCGCACCGTGGCTGTGAGCAATTTCGCCCACCCGCTGAATGTCTATATGGTTGCCGGTTAGGTTGGATGCGTGGGTGCAGACTATGGCCTTTGTATTGGGCTTCATCAGCCTTTCAAAGTCAGCATAGTCCACATTTCCCATTTTATCCGCAGGAACAAAGCTCAGCTCCGCATTGCGCTCCGCCTCCATCCTGTAAAGCGGGCGCAGTACGGAATTATGCTCAAGGTCCGTGGTTATAACGTGGTCGCCGGAATTGATGATGCCGGAAATGGCGATATTCAGCGCCTCGGTGGAATTGCAGGTGAATATTACCCGCTCAGGATTGCAGCCGAACATACGCCCAAGCTTTGCCCTTGTGCGGTATACGCTGCGGGCAGCATCCAGCGCACCCTCGTGGGTGCCCCTGGAGCTGTTGCCCATGGATTCCATTGCCTTCACAACCGCCGCAATAACCCCCTCGGGCTTTCGCATGGTGGTTGCCGCATTATCAAGATAGATCACGGCTTGATTACCCTGCCGCTTGAGAGCTTTTCAACGATGGTGTACATATTGGTTACAGAACCAACGGCCAGCTTTTCGGTAAGGCCGTAGAAATTCAGGCAGGTGCCGCAGGTGAGTATTTCCACACCCTGAGCTTCCATGTTCTTAAGGTCCTCAACGGATACTGCGCCTTCAACGGTAAGCTTTGCGCCGCCGTTGTAGAACAGCATTGCCTTGGGCAGCTTCTCCAGCTGGGATACTGCATAGATGAAGCCCTTCATAAGGGTTGCGCCCAGCTCGTCAGAGCCTTTGCCCATCACGTCGCTGTCGATGGCAACAATCAGGTCGCCGCGGCTGTCAGGGATGCATACGGCTTCGCCGCCATCTGCCGCAACGGGGCCGGTAACTTCCATAGTGATGGAGAAAAGCTTGTCGCCCAGCTTTTCAGATTTGTTCTTGAGGCCCTTGCTGTCTGCAAGGCGGGTAAGGTTCTGTATGGCTATCTCGTTATCCACCTGTACCTCTACGGTGCCGGCTTCGGTCACTTCAGAGAGAGCCTTGGTAGCCTTGACTACCGGGATTGGGCACTGATCGCCCACTGCGTTTACGATTATCTTTGCCATGGATGTTTCCTCCTGATGATATTGTATTATTGTGATTATGATTTAAATGTATCCAGTTTTTTGACGTAATTCAGGAACGCCTGCTCTGCGGCGGTAAATGTACGGTTTTTAAGGTAGGCAATACATATATCCCTGTATGGCCCGTCCTCCTCAAGGTCAAAGCACAGCACGCGGCTGGACTGTATGGCATCCCGCGCCGCCCTTTCGGACAGTATGGATACGCCGCCCCCGCCTGCAACCATGCTCTTTATTCCCTCGATGTTGTTCATATATGCGGCAACGTTTATCTCCGCAGGATCCACGCCGATGGATTTAAGGTAGTTATCCGTTTCCCGCCTTGTACCTGAGCCGCTTTCCCTCAGTATCATGGGCTTATACACCAGCTCGCGTCCCAGCACTCCCGCCTTCTTTTTTTCAAGGTATTCAGGGGTTTTGGGGGTTATAAGCACCATTTTGTCCCTGCAGACAGTATGGTAACACACCATATTTTTCCTGTTCCTGGTGCCCACAAACGCAAATACGGCCTCGCCTGTCTGCAGCCTGTCCAGGGCAAAGGAGCTGTCTCCATCCAGCACAAGGAATCTGCATTCCGGCCGCGCGGCATTATAGCCGTTGATTATATCCGGCAAAACGTAGCTGGAAGGCACAGTGGAAGAGGCAATGGAAATAATCGGCTGATCCGCTGCCTCCCTGCGGAACATATCCTCAAGGGCGCGGGCCTGATTGAGTATCTGCACCGCCGCGCGGTATGCCTGCATACCCTCCTCGGTGGGCTCCACGTTTTTCTTTTCCCGCCGCTGAAGAAGGGTCACCTGCAATGCCCGCTCAAGCTTCGCAATATGGCTGCTGATGGTGGACTGGCTCAGAAAAAGCTCTTCGCCGGCTTTGGAAAAGCTGCGGTTATCCACCACGCTCACAAAGGCCT
>JAZNUG010000044.1:0-6590 GCA_045592165.1 Clostridia bacterium
GATTAGTTTGTTTATCTGCTTTTTCTCTTTCTTTTCACGAGAAAAGAAAGAAGAAAAAGCAGCAAAAAGAGAAAGAAAAGCGAAGGGGAATAAGATAATGACCTTTCGCTTTTCTTCTTTCCTTTGGGAAATGAAAACATCCTCTATCTTCCGGCACAAGGGCGAAAAGTGCCCAGGCGGAAAATCGAGGATGTTTTTATAGATAGTATATCCGATACAGCCGAACCCGTCAGCATCCCCAAGCGCATACCCGAACCGAAACAGCACTATGATGAATTCCCCTTAATGGATACGGATTGCCACGGCAGGCCTTCGGGCTGCCTCGCAATGACACATTATCTGCTCATAGTATTCTATCCATACAAAAAAGCGAAAGGTCATTATCTCTTTCCCTTTCGCTTTTCTTTTTCTTTTGCTTCTTTTCTTATTTCTTTTCCCGTCGGAAAAGAAAAAGAAAAGAAGAAATCATGCTCCCTTACACCTCCGGCTGGATGGCTGGGATGTACTCCAGTATGGCGGCGATAACGCGCTCGGCCTTTTCCTCGTGGAGCAGATGTCCCGCATTGCGGATGGTAGCAAAGCCGGCAAAGGGCATTGCGGCGTGATAAAGCTCGGTCTGATCGCCGGTGCGCCACTTGTCCTCGGAGCCCTGCAGCATCAGCACGGGGGCATCCAGGGTGCGGAGACGGCTTATCACAGGCTCGTCCTCGTAATTGTGGAAGGAATCCTTCAGGGCGCGGCGGGACTCCCGATCGGATATGGTCTTGTAATATTCGCCCACAACCTCGGGGGTCATGGTGCGGGTAAGGTCAAAGAAGCACTCGGCCAGCACCTTTTCCACGGTACGCATACCGTACAGCATGGAAGCCACAGTGCCAAACAGGCTGCTGTCCAGCATCTTGATGGGCATGGGCATCTCGGGGGACATGCCGCCGGGAGCAATAAGCACCATCTTGCCGATGCGCTCGGGATGATCCATTGCCAGCTGCAGCGCATATGCGGAGCCCATGGAGAAAGCCATAATGTGTGCAGACTCGATGTTGATGGCATCCATGAACAGCTCCAGCACCTTTGCCTGCTCCTCGACGGTATAGGCAAAGTTTTCCGGCCTGGAGGAGTAGCCATGACCGGGCAGGTCAAGGGCGATTACCCTATAATTAAGGCTGAGGCGGCTGAAGATATTGCGCCAGGTGTATATGGACTGGGATATGCTGTGGATAAGGATAAGGGGTTCGCCGTTGCCCTCTTCCACATAGTGAATGCGGATACGCTCGACAGAGGGGGCTTCCGGCTCCCTCTCGTAATCATCCTCATCCTCGTACAGATCCTCCTCGCCGTCATGTTCGGGCAGGGGAGGCAGACCCATCTCTTCCCGCTCTTCGCGGTCAAGCTCGGCCTCGATATCATCATAGTCGTCATAGTCATCATAATCCCTGCTCTTCTTGCGGGACTTGATGGACTTTGCGGGCTTCTTGGCCTTCTTCTCCTTCTTTACAGGGGCAGCCTCAGGAGCCTCGATGGGCAGCTCGATTTCGGCATACTGTCCGATATACTCGGAATTGATAAACTTCTTTACCTCAAGCATTATGCTCACGTGTATATCCTCCTATCGCCCCGGATCAGCATCCGAAGCGGTATTTGTCATAGGTAATCAGCTTATTCTACATTTTTTCACCCGCCATTGCAAGCGTATATTGTGAAAAAATCCCCATTTGTCATGAATTGTTTACCAAATCCCGGGCAATTTTAAGCAAAACCGCCCGTTTGTTGTCCTCCGGCACCCTTGCGCAATGCAAGAGCAGGCCCCGCTTGATGCTGCCCACCTTTGGCCCGGCGGGTATATTCAGCGCCTGCATTATGTCAAGACCGGTCACTGCCAGCTCCTGCTCCGTAAAGGGCACGCCCCGCCGCTCCATATCCTCAAGCACTCTTTCCCATCTGTCCGCAGTGGGCACAGGGCCTGTTTCCACGCCGCTGCCCCATACGTCCGCCCGGCGAAGCTGTATCAGTCCCCGGGAAAGCTCCCGTCCCCGCAGGCTCATCCACGCCCTGACTGTCACATCTCTGGCTTCTCCCCTGAGGTCATACATATGATGCCGCACCAGCTCCCGCACTTCCTCCACGGTCTTTGCAGGATAGCCCAGCCTTTTCAGCAGCGGCTCCGCCATATTTGCGCTTATCTTGTCATGCATGTACATACGGCCGGTGGTTTTGAATGACTCCGGCTTGCCGATATCGTGAAGCAGCGCCGCAAGGCGCAATGGCAGTTCAGCAGGGGCCGCCGCCGCCGCATGAAAAAGATGATTCATCACGTCGTATTTGTGATATTCCGCCCGCTGCATCATGCCCCGGCCCTCGGTAAGCTCCGGCAGCAAAATATCCAAAGCGCCAAGCTGCTCCAGCTGCTGCATAGCCTTCACAAGCCCCTTATTGCCGTACTTTGCATCTGAGAGCAGTATGCGGTTCAGCTCCTCCCGCACCCACATGGGGGACAGGTCCTTCAATAGATGCACATTGGCCTTTGCAGCAAAAAAGGTATCCTCATCAATGTCAAAGCCCAGCTCCGCAGCGAAGCGCACCATGCGAAGAATACGCACGCCGTCCCTTGCCATGGTGTCCTTGCCCACGGCGCGCAGCACTCTTTTTTGGATATCCGCACTGCCGCCGAAGGGGTCTGTTATTTCATTCGTTAGTATGTCCACATACAGTGTGTTGACCGTGAAATCCCGTCGTTTTGCATCTTCCGACAGGCTTCGGGAAAAGGCTACATTGCTCGGCCTATGGCCGCAGCCCTCCTGATAACTTTCCTGCCTGAAAGTGGTATGTTGGCATATAATATTCCCCACCTGCAGCTCCAGCATGCCCATTTCTCCCCCTGCGCCGCCAACGGGTATGCCCTCCTCTTCAGCCAGCTTCTTCACCTGCTTCGGCTCCATATCCGAGCACAGGTCATAGTCGCTGACAGGCAGCCCCATAAGCTCATTGCGCACCATCCCCCCGACGCCGTACAGTGTACTGCCCCGGTTTTTGAATGCCCGCGCAAGCTGGTGGAGTGTGGTGATCATTGTGGTGCTCCTTTGTGGGGTATGTCTTCTTTTCTCTTTTCTTTTCTGAAGAAAAGAAAAGACAAATGGGAGAGTAAAATTAAGGCGGTTATGGGGCGATTATGCACTATCGGGATCGAGAATAATCTCCATCCGCAGAAGTACGGATTGCCGCTCTCGCATCAGAAGGCTTTGCTTCCTTGCGGTTTTTACCGCCCGGGAGCGTTAGCGAGAGGTAAAAACCGAAACCCTCGCTCAAAATTCAATAGATTTTGAGCGAAACGCTTTTAGCGAAAAGGGCGAAAAGCATCACACCTTTCGCCCATTGCTTATACTTTATTCCTGTACGGTTTCTTCATCAGCCTCAGCCTCGGCATGGGGTACAATGGCAACGCCGGATACCCTGTCCGCGGTGCGCATCAGCCTTACGCCCTGGGTGTTTCTGGAGATTACGGAGATCTGCTCAGCAGGCAGACGGATTATGGTGCCCTCGGAGGAGATCAGCATAATATCGTCGTCATCCGTTACCATCTTCATGCACACAAGGTCGCCGGTCTTTTCCGTGATGGCCATGGCGATAATGCCCTTGCCGCCGCGGCCCTGGGGACGGTACTCTTCCTCACGGGTGCGCTTGCCCATACCCAGCTCTGAAATAGCCAGTATGCTGCCGCCGGGGATGACCTTTTCCGCGCCAACCACTTCGTCATCTTCATCCAGCAGTATGCTGCGTACGCCTGTGGCGGTGCGGCCCATGGGACGCACATCCTCTTCGCTGAAGCGGATGCTCTTGCCCTTCTTGGTGCCGATGAGAATATCATCCTCGCCGCCGGTGAGCATTGCTGCTATCAGCTCGTCTCCGTCGCGCAGATTCTGGGCGATCATGCCGCCCTTGCGGATGTTTTCGAATTCATCCATGGGGGTCTTCTTGATGACGCCATAGCGGGTTGCCAATACAAGGTACTTGCCTTCATCGGTAACGGGGAACATGGCGGTAACTTTTTCCCCTTCCCTCAGGTCAAGGAGGTTTACTATGGCGGTGCCCTTGGCGGCTCTGCCTGCCTCGGGGATCATATAGCACTTGATGCGGAATACCCTGCCCATGTTGGTGAAGAACATGATCTCATCGTGGGTATTGCTGCTGAACAGGTGCTCCACAAAGTCCTCTTCGCGGGTGGTCTGGCCGGTAACGCCCCTGCCGCCCCTGTTCTGGGCCCGGTAGGTATCCATGCTGGTGCGCTTGGCAAAGCCGAAGTGGGTAAGGGTAACAGCCATATCCTCAGGCTGAATAATGTCGTCAAGCTCTATATCGTCGGTAAGGGGAGCGATCTCTGTGCGGCGGGGGTCTGCAAACCTGCGGCGCACCTCAAGTATTTCCTCGCGGATAATGCCAAGGAGCTTGCTGTTGTCCGCCAGTATGCTCTCATAATAGGCCACGGTTTCCACAAGGCCGTCACGCTCTGCCTGAATCTTATCCTGCTCCAGGCCGGTGAGCCTGCCCAGACGCATATCCAGAATTGCCTGGCTCTGCTTGTCGGTAAGGCCAAAGCGCTCGTTCAGCCGCACCTTTGCCTCGGCGCCGGTCTTGGAGGTCTTGATGATCTCCACGACCTCGTCGATATTCATCAGGGCGATCAGCAGGCCCTCCAATATATGCAGGCGCTCACGGGCCTTTTCAAGATCATGCTGGGTTCTGCGGGTAACCACCTGCTCCTGGAAGCGGAGATAGTGATACAGCATCTCTTTGATATTCAGCACCTTGGGCTCATTGTCCACCAGCGCCAGCATGATCACGCCGAAGGTATCCTGCAGCTGAGTGTGCTTATACAGCTGATTCAGCACCACGTTGGCGTTTACGTCCTTCTTGACTTCGATTACGACCTTCATGCCGTTGCGGTTGCTCTCGTCCCTGAGGCCGGTAATGCCTTCGATCTTCTTTTCGTGAACAAGCTCCGCAATCTTTTCAACCAGGCGTGCCTTGTTTACCTGATAGGGCAGCTCGGTAACCAGTATGCGGCTCTTGCCGTTTGCCATGGGCTCTATCTCTGTGCGGGCGCGGACCACTATCTTGCCGCGGCCGGTGCGGTATGCCTGACGAATGCCGGAGGTGCCCATTATCATGGCGCCGGTGGGGAAGTCCGGACCGGGAAGGTATGTCATCAGCTCTTCCACGGAGATATCCGGATTGTCTATCAGCGCAACGTATGCGTCAATGGTCTCCCCAAGGTTATGGGGAGGGATGTTTGTGGCCATGCCTACGGCTATGCCGTTGCTGCCGTTTACCAGCAGATTGGGATAGCGGCTGGGCAGCACCAGGGGCTGGGTCAGAGTCTCGTCAAAGTTTGGCCCGAAGTCCACGGTGTTTTTATCGATATCCGCCAGCATCTCAAGGCTCATCTTTGAAAGGCGGGCCTCGGTGTATCGCATTGCGGCGGCGGAGTCGCCGTCCACGCTGCCGAAGTTGCCCTGACCTTCCACCAGCATATAGCGGGTGTTGAAATCCTGGGCAAGGCGCACCATTGCATCGTAAACAGAGCTGTCGCCGTGGGGATGGTATTTACCCAGCACGTCGCCAACTATACGGGCGGATTTATGGAAGGGCTTGTCAGGGGTGAAGCCCTGCTCCCCCATTGAATACAGTATGCGCCTGTGTACAGGCTTCAGGCCGTCGCGAACATCCGGCAGCGCCCTGTTTATGATTACCGCCATAGCATAGGATATGAAGGATTTCTTCATCTCCTGCTCGATGTCCAGCGGTCTTATTCGGGGATTCATGGTAATTTCGTCCATCATGGTGCTCCTTTGTGAGGATTGTCCTTCTTCTTTTTCTCTTTCTTTTCACGAGAAAAGAAAGCAGAAAAAGAAGCAAAAAGAGAAAGAAAAGCGAAATAGGGTTAGGTTAATTCGGTTTAAGTTTGCTTTTGTGTGCCGACAAAGCGCCTTTATTCTGTCATTGCGAAGAAGGAAGCAAACCGGCGTGGCAATCCGTTCTCCGCCGGGGCGCGAGGGGGATAATGAGCTGATTTATCTATACCCGCCCGCCACCCCTTCAATGCAGCTTTTCCTTGCGGAAAAGCAGAGCGGCCTATCCATAAGGCAGGGTATCAGCCTCTGAATTCTTTATGAACGTCGGGATCTCCACCTCACCCAATCCGTCTTCGCCGCAGGCGAAGATACGTTGAAGGGTGGTGGGTGGGATTAGATAAATATTCCCCTTAACTGTTACCTGTTACTGCACAGGCTCCGCCATGGGAATGCCCCTGCCGGTGCGCTCGATGTAGAATGCGGCAAATGCGGTGTTCATATAGGGATTGAGCCACAGGCTGCCTATGCCAAAGGTCAGGGCGCTCAGCAGCCCCCAGCCGATAAAGCTGAGGTTCAGACCAAACAGCCTTCCCTTGTGGCCCGCCATCATCCGCTTGCTCATGTTTACCGCCTCACGGATGCCAACCTCGGGCATCTTGCACCCCGGCATCATCGCCTGTGCCAAATCCGTTATCTTGAAGGAGGGAATCTTGGAAATAAAGGTTTCACCGCCCTTTGCCTCCT
>JAZNUG010000045.1:0-3746 GCA_045592165.1 Clostridia bacterium
GCCTCTTGTCTTCCTAAGCCGCTTGGCCTCCGACTTCCATGCTCTTATATCAAGCTCAGTCAGCTTCAAAAATCTCGGGCTTGTTATAACCGACGAACAGCACCGTTTCGGTGTGGGCCAGCGGGCGGCCATAGGATCAAAGGGCAATCAGGCGGATGTGCTGATAATGAGCGCAACACCCATACCCCGAACATTGTCCCTGATACTTTACGGTGATTTATCCGTATCGAATATAGATGAACTTCCCCCGGGACGAAAGCCTGTGCTTACCCGCCTTGTGCCGGAGCATAAGCGGGAGGATATGTATCGTTTCATTGAGGAACAGGCCAAGGCGGGCCATCAGGCCTATGTGGTATGTCCGTTGGTGGAAAATTCCGACAGCCTTGATGGTGTGCAGAGCGCAGAAGAACTGTATGCTGAGCTTGCGGATACCATGAATGTGACCGTAGGATTGCTTCATGGACAGATGTCCGCAGCCGAGAAAGAAAAGGCTGCCGCTGCATTCAGGGCGGGTGAAACAAAGGTGCTTGTGGCTACCACCGTAATTGAGGTGGGCGTTGATGTACCCAGCGCCACCATAATGGCAATAGAAAACGCCGACAGGTTTGGCCTTGCTCAGCTGCATCAGCTGAGGGGCAGAGTGGGCCGAGGCAGCGAAAAGTCATACTGCTTCCTGCTGAGCGACAGCGATACTGAAACCGCGCAGGAGCGTCTTGTAACCCTTGTAAGGACAAATAACGGCTTTGAAATAGCCGAAAAGGATCTTGAAATGCGCGGCCCCGGCGAATTCCTGGGTAAGCGTCAGCATGGTCTGGATGAGTTTGCGGCGGCTTCCCTTGCGCTGGATGTGGGGGCATTGCAGGCAGCCCAGCGGGCTGCGGATGCAATTCTCTTCAACCCTGAAAATATGAAAAGAGCATCCGGCCTTATGGAGCGGGCAAGGGAGAAGCTTGCTCAGATGGACGGAGAAATCGCGCGAAACTGATATATCAATTATAAAAGGGCTTCGGCCCTTTTTGTTTTCAAAAAAAATCAGTATTATTATTACCCATACAAACAATAATTAAAAAACATATATTGACATTCATATACTTCGTCACTTTCCGCCATATTAACAGCAAAGCTGAAAAAGAGGAGGTGAAAAGTATAATGTCACGAAACAAGGTGCTGGTACCCGAATCAAAGCAGAAGCTGGATAATTTCAAGATGGAAGTTGCAAAGTCCCTGAATGTGGACCTGAAGGAAGGCTATAACGGCGATATCAAGGCCAAGGATGCAGGTTCCGTAGGCGGTGAAATGGTAAAGCGCATGATACAGTATGCCGAAAGCAATATGAACGGCGGCGACATGATGCGATAACCGCAAAGCAAAACCACCCATGAAAATGCGGTGGTTTTCTTGTATTTATTCCCGATGAATGCATTTACCACAGCATACATATATTCCCGCTAATACTTTTTGTAATAGGGGGTAGATTATAACTACACTTACAAGCGAGGAGGTGAAACACACAATGGCACGCAGCAATAAGGTACTGGTACCCGATGCAAAGCAGAATCTGGACAGCTTCAAGATGGAAGTTGCCAACTCTCTGAACGTTAACCTGAAGCAGGGCTACAATGGCGACATCAGCGCCAAGGATGCCGGCTCTGTAGGCGGTAATATGGTAAAGCGCATGATCACTTATGCCGAGAACAACATGAACGGCGGCGGCAACAACATGATGAAATAACACCTTCATCAAGAAAAAGAGATTCCTTTCAAGAACGGGCGAGTGGATAACCGCCCGTTTTTTCTGTATTGCGGATTGTCGAAAAAAGTGGAATAAAGCGGTTTAAGGTGGAATAAATGGAGAAAGCTTGTTTAGGGGCGAAAACCTTGGCAAAATAAGGGAAAACACAGCAAAAGGACGAAACAGGAGGGAAAAATCAATGTCTGTATCGGATTATGTAGAGGAACAGCTCATGCGAATGGGGGCCACGCCGGAGTATACAGGATACAGATATCTGGTGCAGGGTATAATCATGTCCATGCAGGATGAGAGCATGCTGAGCAAAGTAACCACCGGAATGTATCCTGCCATCGCGAAAAAGTACAGCACGGGCACAGCCAACGTGGAGCGCAGCATACGCACCGTTATCTCCGCCATATGGTGCGATGCAGACCCACAGGAGCTGAGGGAGATAATGGGCCGCAGCTATGCCGTACAGCCTGGAAATGCCAAATTTATAGGCATAATGAGCAAGTATCTTCTGATAAACTACCGCCGCAGCCAGCGCCGGGGAGACCGCCGCGCCCCGGAATAGGCCAATGGGGAAAACACCATTGCAAAAAGCCACGACATATGTTAAAATCACATCTGTTAGCCGGAATGATGGAATTGGCAGACGTGGCGGACTCAAAATCCGCTGGTAGCGATACCGTGTGGGTTCGAGTCCCACTTCCGGCACCAAATAAAAGAACAGACCTTATGGGTCTGTTTTTTTATTTGAGAAATAAGCGGAAGCGGGGATGATTGTGCAATCGGGAAAAGGATATCTGATCTCCTGTTTTTGTGGCCAAATCGCTCAAGGAAGGGATATAATGATATAAATACTTGGGAGGACGGTATTAAGATGGCATTTAAGCTTATTGACATGGAAAAATGGGAGCGCAGGGAGTTTTACGAGCATTTTATAAATGAGGTAATATGTACTTACTCCATAACCGTCAATCTGGATATAACTCCTTTGAAAGATCAGCGGCTGTATCCTGTTATGATTTGGCTGCTTACAAAAACCGTAAACAAGATGCCTGAGTTCCGTACATCCCTTACAAAGGATGGATTGGGGATATATGACAGAATGCACCCCATGTATACCGTATTTAATAAGCAGAATAATAATTTTTCAGGGATCTGGTCGTATTTTTCGGAAGATTATGGTGAGTTTCTTAAAAACTATGAGGAAGATGAGAGGAAATATTCAAGTTCCACCCACTATGCGCCCAAAGAGGGCACTCCGGAAAATTCTTTTAATATATCAATGCTTCCCTGGCTGGAATTCACCTCAGTCAATATAAATGTATTTGATGACGGTAAGTTTTTGCTGCCGATATTTACCATGGGCAGATTTTTTGAGCAGGATGGAAAACGTATGCTTCCCCTTGCAATTCAGGTACATCACGCAGTATGCGACGGATATCATGTTGGTTTGTTTGTGGAGAAACTGCAGAACAGCATCAACAGTTTTATCGGATAATCATATCAGGCTTTTCAGCTGCGCGGACATACCCGGGATTTTTTATATGTAAAAGGACGGCGATCCTGCCGTCCTTTTTGCTATTTACTTTTCTTTAACAGACCCTGTAATTACCAAATCCATGCCGGCGGCGGTGAAGCGGTCGCCGCTGGAAACGGGGGCGGAGAGGGTCACATTGCGCAGCTCCTTTACCCGCTGTTTTAGCTCCTTCTTGGGGAGGGTGGACAGACCGCGGACAGCTACAAGGGGATATGCTCCGTTGCGGATGCGGACGGTGCTGGTAAGGGAACGCATGGGATTGGTGACTTCGTTGGTGCCGAACTGGACGCCGCGGGGGCACAGCGCGCCCTGAATCTCTACCTTGCCGTCGTCGTGGATGATGGGGATGAGGGAGCAGCCGTTGGGGCATACGGTGCAGGTGAGCTCACTCTGGGACAGCATGTCCGCAGGGATTTCATCCTGCCTTATGGATACTTTGATATTGCCGCCTTCGAGGGATTGAGGGGG
>JAZNUG010000046.1:0-3713 GCA_045592165.1 Clostridia bacterium
GGAAACGGGAGCAAAGAATACTTCGCAGCCTTCGTTTACAGCGGTGGTGATGTAGGAGGTGAAGTCAGAGTTGCCCTCGGGGAAGGTCTCGTAGATTACTTCGCCGCCAAGAGCCTCAAAGGCCTCGTTGAAGTAGTTGCACAGACCTGCGGAGTAGTCATCGCCCAGCTTTGCCAGGGAGTATGCCTTCTTGGCGCCGAAGGTATCAGCTGCGAAGTTGGCAAGAACGGTGCCCTGGAAGGGATCAAGGAAGCAGATGCGGAAATAGTGCTTGTTGCCTGCGGTTACCTGGGGGTTGGTGCAGGTTACGCCCATTACGGGGATGCCGGCCTTCTCGAATACATCAGAAGCGGCGATGGATACGCCGGAGCCGTAGGAGCCCAGTACGATGGATACGCCGGAGCTTACCAGAGAAGCAGCAGCGGTGGGGCCCTTGTCGTTGGAGCTTTCGTTATCTACGATAACAAGCTCTACGTTGTAGGTCTTGCCGCCAACCTCAACGGTGGGCTGTACCTTGTTTGCATACTGGATGCCCAGGGTTTCCTGCTTGCCGCCTGCGCCGTTGTCGCCGGAAGCGGGTTCATAAACGCCGATCTTGATGGTATCACCGGCGGATTCGCCGGCAGCGGGAGCGGAGCAGCCTACGGCCAGCAGCATAACGGCTGCTACCAGGATAGCAAGAAATTTCTTCATTGTGTTTTCCTCCGTTTAATTTTTTGTGACTTTTATTTGAAGCACATTCATTGAATATGCCTGTAACCTTGGGAAAATCCCTTGGTTTTTAACGATTTTACAATATGCGCCCTGATTTTGCAATAGAGAAAAGTAAGCCATTGGCAAACGCATGTCCGCATCATGCGTACAAACGGCCTTCCGGGGGGGAGCGAAAAGAGGAATGTGTTGATGTCAGTGCGTAATCTGCGGACAGACATGGCAATTAACAAAACTTAGAGCTGAGCGGATTGTTATATGATTGTACAATGCTTTTTATATATTTGCAATAATATATTACTGCAGTTTGATAATTTTTTCGCGGACGTGTGTCCGTATTTTGCGTACAAAAGAATTTTTTTGCGGCAAAATAATATATAATTTGCAACGGTAATAATACTGTCATTGCGCGGCAGCCCGAAGGCTGCCGCGGCAATCCGTTTCTTCTGCGCCTGAATATGCTGTCGGCAGGTTTTATTATTCACTCTTTCCTCTGACTTCAGCAAAAAGGGTCTCCCATTTGGAAGACCCTTTGTTCTGCTTATTAGAATATGTAACTTGTTCGCTACTCCCTTTCCTTCAGCCTGTCCGCAACGGCGCGGGCGCCCCGGAAGGTGAGCTTTTCCCGAACATCCACCTGATGATCCACGGCGGCATTATGGATGGAGCGGCGGTCGATATATGCGCCGTCGTTTTCCAGCAGCTCGGAAATGAGGACGGTGAAGCGGTTAAGGTCGGGATAGGGGAAGGACAGAGCGCCGCCGAAAGGCCCCGGGCCCCCATTGCGGGAGGTGCCGTACAGCAGCACGTTTTCGGGCAGTGCGGCAAAGCCAAGGGTGCGGGAGCAGAACAGCCGCAGCTCCTCTCCATCGGGATCCACATCATCCAGCAGCAGTATAAACTTGAGGGGCTGGGCGGCAAGGACAGGCAGCAGATTGTTCAGCGCATCAAGGTCGCCCCGGGAGCAAAGCACCAGCCGCACCTCAGGCAGCTCGTGGAGCAATGACGCCACATGGGCGGTTTTGCCCACGCCCCCTTCGCCGGTGAGCAGCAATGAGCTGCAGCTTTCCCCACGCATAAAGCGGATGGTATTCTCCATCAGGCGGGTATGCTGTGTTTCATAAAGGGAGAGGGGAATGAGGGGGGCAATCACTTGCTCGGGCAAGGGGGAAAGCTCCCCGTTCTTTATGCAGAATGCCCTGCGGCGGAGGAATTCACCTGTGCCGTAGGCGGAGAAGAAATTCCAGAGATCCTCGGTAAGGGATGCCCAGTCATCGGTTTCCAGCAAGCGCAGGTAGATTTCCTCCAGCGCTTCATCCGAAACAAAGCTGTCGCTCAGGCCAAGGTCGCCGTACTCCATTGGGGCAAAGGCCAGAGGCAGCTGAGCAGGCTCCTCCTGATGATGCTGTGCCTTGGGCGCAGCGGGAACAGGCGCCCCGGACCACACAGCGGCAGAGCGGGCAGATATGTCATCCCGCATCTTTCCGCCCTTGCGGCGATCCTGCACCATGGCGATGAAATCAGAGGTTTTCAGCTGAGACAGCTGACCCAGCAGCTGCAGCTCCTCTTCCATGGCCTTGAACAAGGCCTCGTCCCTTACGCCTGCGGCGGCGGACAGGGCAAAGGGGCTTTCATACTGCAGGGCAAGGTAAAGCAGCTGATCCACAAGCAGGCTGCCGCTTACCCGCCTTGCAGGGGAGCGGAGCATGAGGGACAGGCCGTCATGATAGCTGCGGCATGCATCCGGCAGGGCCCCTGCATAAATCTGCTCCAGCATTCTGCCAAGGGCTGACATGGCAGGGCTCTGAGGAATCAGAGTGGAGCGGGCAAAGAGGGCCAGTGTGCTGTTGAGATCCTTGGTGGTCATATCGGGCCTCCTGAGGGGGGTGTGATTCTCTTATTCTTCTTTTCTTTTTCTTTTCGGAAGAAAAGAAAAAGAGAAAAGAAGCAAAAGAAAAAGAAAAGTCAAATAGGGGGAGTTATATAGAGTATTGCTTGCAGGGTGGGACAAAGATTCTGCCCCAAATGACGGAACATTACGGATTGTGTGTCGATTGGAAACGGAAAAAGGATACTCGGTTTCTTCCACATTGTCATTGCGAGCCAGCCCGAAGGTTGGCGTGGCAATCCGTTTTTTATATTAGCATTAAAATGGAATCTTTTCATTTGAAAAGGTATGTTGCCGTACGTTTCTGTCCCGTCACGGCTTTTTTCATTGTGCGGCAGGGGCAGAAAGGGGGTGTGTGTTTGATAAACTTCCCTTTGCTTTTCCCTTATTATTCAGCATACCACAACCCTGTCCTTGCGGCAATCGTTGGGGAATGATATACTTTAAAAACAAATGGCCCTATTGCGGCATAATATGGAATATAGCGCATATAATTATAGATTTGCGCCGAAAGCTTCATATTTATAAAAGAAACGATCCCGAAAGGATTTGCCATGACTAAGACAATCATACTCACCGGCGGCGGCTCTGCCGGCCACGTTACCCCCAACCTTGCTCTGCTGCCCCGCCTTAAGGCAGAGGGCTACACCGTTCACTACATCGGCACCGCCGACGGCATTGAACGGGGGCTGGTGGAAGGGCGGGAGGACATAACCTACCACGCCATATCCGCAGGCAAGCTGAGAAGGTATTTTTCCCTGAAGAACTTTACCGATCCCTTCAGAGTGGTAAAGGGCATGTTTCAGGCAAGGCGTATTATAAAGGAAGTAAAGCCCGACGTGGTATTCAGCAAGGGCGGCTTTGTTACGGTGCCTGTGGTTATTGCCGCAAAGGGCAAGGCGCCCGTTATTGCCCATGAAAGCGATTACAGCCCCGGCCTTGCAAACAGGATCACAGGCAAATTTGCAGACAGAGTCTGCGTTACATTTGAGGACACCCTCAAGCACGTGGGCGCAAAGGGAGTATTCACCGGCACTCCCATCCGTCCCGAGCTTTATGATGGCGATGCGAAGCGGGGCCTTGAATTTACCGGCTTCAGCGGAGAAAAACCCAT
>JAZNUG010000047.1:0-9707 GCA_045592165.1 Clostridia bacterium
AGCGCAAGCGTAAATCCTGCCGAGGCGATGAATAAGAGCTTATTTTTAACGCGCTTTTTCGTCCTCTGTCTTGCGGCAGAGGATTTTTTCTATTCTAACAGGAGGTAAAACCATGGCAAACATCCAGAACATACAGGCAAAGGCCGCTCAGGTTGAGGAAGTTACTTCCAAGATCCAGGCTGCTCAGTCTCTGGTAGTGTTCGACTATCGCGGACTCAATGCCGAGGAGGTTACCAATCTCCGCAGCGATATGCGTAAGGCCGGCGTAGAATACGTAGTTCTCAAGAACGGTATCGTAGAGCGCGCAGCCAAGGCCGCTGGCATTGAAGAGAGCTTCTGCGAGCTGCTGAAGGGCCCCTCCGCCTTTGCTTTCGGCGTAGAAGACGCCGTAGCTCCCGCAAAGGTGCTGAAGGAAGCCATCAAGAAGTACAAGAAGTGCGAGATCAAGGGCGGTCTCATCAACGGTGTTGTAACTGACGCCGCTGGCATGAACACCCTGGCTGACCTGCCTTCCCGCGAGGTTCTCCTTGCAAGGATGCTGGGCAGCATGCTGTCCCCCGTATCCGGGCTGGCAATCGTACTGGACCAGATCGCCAAGAAGGGCGAGCCCGCCGCCGAGTAAGCTTACAGGCTGCGTAAATTACTACTAAATCAATCAAAATTTCAACAGGAGGAAATTACAATGTTTAACAAGGAACAGTTTATTGAAGATATCAAGGCCATGACCGTTCTGGAGCTCGCCGAGCTGGTAAAGGCTCTCGAGGAAGAGTTTGGCGTATCCGCCGCCGCTACCGCCGTTGCAGTTGCTGGCCCCGTTGCCGCTGCTGCCGAAGTTGAAGAGAAGACCGAGTTCGACGTAATCCTCAAGGACGTTGGCCCCGAGAAGATCAAGGTTATCAAGGTTGTTCGTGAGCTCACCGGTCTGGGCCTCAAGGAAGCTAAGGACGTTGTTGACAACGCTCCCAAGCCCCTCAAGGAAGGCATCGACAAGGAAGCCGCCGAGAAGATCGTTGCTGCTTTCAAGGAAGTTGGCGCTACCTGCGAAATCAAGTAATTACTTACTTGTCTATAAAAAAAGGAACGGACTTGCTCCGTTCCTTTTTTTATGTCATAAAAGTCCTATTGGGACTTTTTTGAAGGTTACAGGCTTTCCCTCTCGCCTTGGCGGCTCCCGGGCGGGAAAGCCTGCAGGGAAACAAAGCCGTGCGGCTTTGCTTCCGCATTTGACGCACCTGTCGCCAAATGCGGATTGGAAGCTTAGGGGATAAGGGAAGCAAGTTACTTTAGCATAAACAGCAATGTTGTCATTGCGAGCCAGCTCGCAGGTTGGCGTGGCAATCCGTTCTTTTGCAGATGGATAAATCATAGCGCGGGACAAAAATATACCGCCCGATCCACCTGTTCGCAATTTGAAAAACAGCGGGTTTTGTCAAGGGAAAATACCAAAAAATGCCATAGCAGTTTACAATGGCACAAACTGCAAAAACTTGCCCTTGCCATAAGCTTGAAAAATAGGAGCGGGACATACTATATGCAGCGGATGCATATGGACCGAGCGGAGTATGCAAATGTTGGAAAATGTGACGGACAGGCCTGATAAGGGGATTTTTGGGGTCTGAAATGTTGATAAGTATGTTGACAGTGTGGATATATATGGAGAATATGCAATGAATATTCTGAATAAACCATGCAGGAGGATGCAGGAAGGGTGTGCAAAAATGCAGGGACAAAGGATGATTTTCTTCAAAAAACTGAAATTAGTAATAAGCTGAGCTTTTGGCACATATAGTCACAAAGGGGTGATTATATGAAGCTTAAAGGGGAATACAGACGAATTGCAAACAAGGGCTGCACGCTGGCGCTGGGGCTGATTCTGACGTTCTTAGCGGCGGCATTTTCCGCCGAAACTCAGCCCGTGGCGGCGGATGGAAAGCTTACCGTGGTGGTGGATGCAGGCCACGGCGGAGCGGACGGAGGGGCAGTCAGCGCCGATGGAATACAGGAGGCGGGGCTTAACCTTGCGGTGGCAAAGCTGGTTAAAACCCAGATGGAAGATCTCGGAATGGAAGTTATCATGACAAGGGAAAATGAGGATGCCCTTGCTTCCAATAAAAAGGCGGACATGGCTGCCCGACGCAGCGTAATGAACAGACCCGGTGTGGACTGTGTGGTCAGTATTCATATGAATAAATTTACCGATTGCTCCGTCCATGGGCCTATGGCCTTTTATATGGAAGGAAGCGAGGAGGGGGAGAAGCTTGCAAAGACAGTGATCGACAGCATTACCGCAGCAATAGGCGCCTCGCCCCGCCCTGCAAACCCTGGGGATTATTATGTGATAAGGGAAAGCGAGCCTGTGGCAGTGCTGGTGGAATGCGGCTTTTTATCCAATTCGGAGGATGCAAAGCTGCTATGTGATCCTGTCCATCAGCGCACATTGGCGAAGGCCGTGGCAGATGGGGTAAAGAGTTACTTTGATGGCGTTAATATGCTGGACTAAAGGGGATTTTGCCTATATAATACAATAGATGAATAATGAAGTTTTGAAGGAAAATATCATATCACAGGTATCCGGGGCCCTTGGCTGTCAGATGAAGGAGCCGCGGCTTATGAGCCCGCTGGTGCTGGCATATATCGGGGACACTGTGTACGATTTATATGTACGCACCCAGCTTTTGCTTACCAGCGACGCAACCGCCCATGGCCTGCACGTTATGGCCACAAAGCGGGTATGCGCCAGGGCTCAGTCTGAGGCTGTCCAGCGGATACTGCCTGCCCTTACAGAGGACGAGCAGTACATATTCCGCCGCGGCCGCAACAGCCATATGGGTACCGTGCCCAAGCATGCCCAGATGTCTGATTACAGGGCCGCAACCGGTCTTGAGGCGCTGCTGGGCTACCTTTACCTTAAGGGCGAGGATGACAGGCTCAATGAATTGATGGGGCAGATGTTTGCTCCCGCAGAAGCAGAATAATATCCGGAGGTTTATATACACATGGCATTCAGGGACAACAAGAGCAGCTACGGTCAGAAGGATTTTGACAGGGATACCAACCGCCGCGGCGGCAAGAGCTACGGGGACAAGCCCTACGGCAAGAAGGATTTCAGCTCCGACAGGCCCTATGGCAGGAAGAACTTTGATTCCGACAGGCCCTATGGCAAAAAGGATTTCAATTCCGATAAGCCCTACGGCAGGAAGAACTTTGATTCCGATAAGCCCTATGGCAAAAAGAATTTCGATTCCGATAAGCCCTATGGCAAGAAGAATTTTGAATCTGACAAGCCCTTTAACAAGGGCAGGAAGGATGACGGATACAAGAAGGATCTGCCCGCGGAAAACAAGCAGCCCAATGCCTATGCAGAGGATGAACTTCCCTACATCGTAATGGGAAGAAACGCCGTACGCGAGGCCATCAAGAGCGGCCGCAGCATTGACCGCATACTGGTGGTTAAGGAGTTGGACGGCTCTCTCCGCGAGGTAATCGGCCTTGCCAGGGACAGGAATCTGCAGATTCGCGAAGTTGACCGTTCCAAGCTGGATGAAATGTGTCTGCCCTTCGGCCATGGCGGCAAGCCCGGCAATCATCAGGGCATTGTAGCACAGGTTCCCGGCGTGGAATACTGCGATATATCCGACATACTGGATGTTGCCAAGGAGCGCAACGAAAAGCCATTCATCATTCTCCTTGACGGAGTGGAAGACCCCCACAACCTGGGCTCCATCATCCGCAGCGCAGAGTGTGCCGGCGCACACGGCGTGATAATTCCCAAGCGCCGCAGCGCGTCCGTTACCGCATCTGCCTGCAAGGCTTCTGCAGGCGCGGTTGAGTACATGAAGGTTGCCCGCGTATCCAATCTTGGCGGCGCAATCGACCGCCTCAAGGACGAGGGCCTGTGGATTGCAGGCGCAGATATGGCCGGCACTGCTATGGACAAGGCGGACCTTAAGGGAGCTATCGGCCTGGTGATCGGCAGCGAAGGCGAGGGTATCAGCCGCCTTATCAAGGAAAAGTGCGACTTCCTGGTATCCATTCCCATGGTGGGCCGCATTGATTCCCTCAACGCAGCAGTTGCCGCTGCAGTTCTCATGTTTGAAAAGAAGAGGCAGGGTTAAATGGATCTTCGGGATCAGCAGCTTGTGGCTCTGGCCCAGGGCGGCGATGGGGCTGCCATGGAGGAGCTTTGCGACAGATATAAGGACCGGGTGCGAATGATTGCCCGGCCCTATTTTCTCATAGGCGCGGACAGGGAAGACGTTATACAGGAGGGCATGATTGGCCTGTACAAGGCCATACAGAACTACAGCCCGGACAATAACGCAACCTTCTCCTCCTTTGCGGAAATTTGCGTAACACGACAGATATTCAGCGCAATAAACGCCGCCCGCAGGCAGAAGCATCAGCCCCTCAACAGCTATATTTCCCTCTATCATACTTCCCCTGCAGAAGGGGATGACCGTGAGCTTATAGAGCTGCTGGAGCTGTCCGGCGGCAGCCCTGAGGAGGAGATAATCTCCCGGGAAACCTCACAAAGGCTCCATGAGGAGGTACGCTCCCGCCTTACTCCCCTTGAACGCCGGGTGACAGAGCTGTTTCTTGACGGCCTTACCTATCAGCAGATCTCAGATGCCATCGGCCGTCCTCCCAAGGCTGTGGATAACGCCCTGAGCAGGGTAAAGAAGAAGCTGGGGAGCGTGCTGGAGTAGATGGGGGTGGTCTTCTTTTCTCTTTCTTTTTGAAAAAAGAAAGAAGAAAAGAAGCAAAAGAGAAAGAAAAACAAAAGGGAAATAAATATTGCATTTGTGTTTGCATAGATGCACTATCCAAAAAGCCGCTCAAAAGTGAGCGGCTTTTTGCATGGATGGGGAAAGATGGGTTTGGTGGTAAAACTAATATACTGCATCTTCTATGATTTCAGGGTGGAAGGGGGTATTTGTCCGCAGACATTCCAGTATGATTGCGGTAACCTCATCTTCAGATATACCCATGCACATGAAAAAAGGAAAGTTCTCGCCAAAGATATCTGTATATTTGTTAATAAGCTCATCCATTGCGGCAAACTCCTGATTGAAGATAAGTACATTATACACCCAAAATCGCAAATTCGGCCTCCCGTCGAGGCCGAATTTGCATATAATCATTATTGTTTCCTTTGACTTCTTTTGGTACTTTTCTTCTAGAAGAAAAGTACATATAAACACCTACTTAATGTACTCGCATCCCATGTACTTCACCAGCGCATCGGGCACCTTTACGGAGCCGTCGGGCTGCTGATAGTTTTCCAGGATGGCGGCAACGGTGCGGCCAACCGCAACGCCGGAGCCGTTGAGGGTATGAACCAGCTCAGGCTTTGCGCCCTTTTCCCGGCGGAAGCGGATCTGAGCGCGGCGGGCCTGGAAATCCTCAAAGTTGGAGCAGGAGCTGATTTCCACATAGCGGCCGTAGCTGGGCATCCATACTTCCAGATCGTAGGTCTTTGCGCTGGAGAAGCCCAGATCGCCGGTGGACAGGCAAACCACGCGATAGGGCAGGCCAAGGCCCTGAAGCACGCGCTCTGCATCGGCGGTAAGGGACTCAAGCTCCGCATAGGAATCCTCAGGCTTTGCAAACTTAACCAGCTCCACCTTGTTGAACTGATGCTGGCGGATAAGGCCGCGGGTATCACGGCCTGCGCTGCCGGCCTCGCTGCGGAAGCAGGCGCTGTATGCGCAGTACTTGATGGGAAGCATATCGCCATCCACGATGTCGCCCCGGAGCATATTGGTAACGGGCACTTCTGCAGTGGGGATGAGGAAGTAATCGGTATTGGTTACCTTGAAGGCATCCTCCTCAAACTTGGGCAGCTGACCGGTGCCTGTCATGGATGCGCGGTTTACCATGTAAGGGGGGAGAATTTCGGTATAGCCGTTTTCGCTGTGGGTATCGAGGAAATAGCTGATAACCGCACGCTCCAGCCTTGCACCAAGGCCCCGGTATACGGTAAAGCGTGCGCCGGTGATTTTGCCGGCGGTGGCAAAGTCCAGTATATTCAGACCTTCGCCGATGTCCCAATGTGCCTTGGGTTCGTAATCGAATACGGGAGTTTCTCCCCAGCTGCGCAGCTCTATGTTGTCTGCGTCGTCCGCGCCCTCGGGTACGGATTCATGGGGAATGTTGGGAATGGACAGCAGCATGCCGTTCATTTCTTCATCCATGGCAGCTATCTGTTCGTCCAGTTCCTTTATGCGTGCGCCTACCCGCTTCATCTCAGCCATCAGCTCGGTGGTGTCCTGACCGGCCTTCTTCATGGCGGGAACCTTGGCGGATTCCTCATTGCGGCGGGCCTTGAGCTGCTCTGCTTCCTGCATGAGCTCGCGGCGCTTTGCATCCAGCTCGATAAGGCCGGATACATCCGCACCCTTGCCGCGGCGCTTTCTCATGGCCTCGGTCAGTGCTTCGGGATTCTGGCGTATGCGCTTAATGTCTAGCATTATTGTTTTCCTCCTGATAGAGTGTGATTTCGGTGAGGTTTATCTCTTCTTTTCTTTTTCTTTTCTAAAGAAAAGAAAAAGAAAAGAAGCAAAAGAAAAAGAAAAGATAAAGGTTAGATACGGATTTAATTGAGGGCGGGAGGCTGCAAATCCGCTTTCGGCGACATGTGCGGCGAAAGCGGAACAAAGCCGTAAGGCTTTGATTCCCTGCATGATTTTCTGCCCGGTGACGGCCGCAGCCGGCATAAGAAAATCATGTAAAAGCCCCCGTAAGGGATATAATCGGCCACTTGCGTAAGCATTTGGCCGCCCCCGCCGCAGCGGACAATCGCACAAAATCCAAAAGATTTTGTGCGAAAGGCGCAAGCCTTACATCCGTTCCGGTGCTTCCAAACCGACCAGATACAGTCCCTGCCTGATGGCGATGCGGGCGGCATCGGTGAGGGCAAGGCGTGCATTGCGTACGGCAGCGTCATCCACCATTATCTTGTTGTCAAAGTAGAACTTGTTGTATGCGGTGCAGATTTCCATTGCGGCGCGGGCTACAACATAGGGCTCGTTCTTTTCTGCGGCCAGCTTTACTGCATCGGGCAGGGCATCGATGGCCTTGATGAGGGCGGTGGAAGCGGCATCCGTAAGGGAAGCGGCGTCAATGTTTGCCCTGTCGTATTCGCCGGCTTTGCGCAGCACGGAGCAGCAGCGGGCGTGGGTGTACTGGGCATAGGGACCGGTTTCGCCGTCAAAGTTCAGCACCTTGCTCCAGGAGAAGGTGGTGTCCTTAATGCGGCTGTTGTACAGCATGCCCCATACGATAGCGCCAACGCCTACGGCGGCGGCAACAGCATCACGGTCCTCAAGGTCGGGACTCTTTTCGGCGATAATTTCGCCGGTCTTTTCCACGGCGGCGTTAAGCACGTCCTCAAGGTATACCACGTTGCCGCTGCGGGTGGAGAGGGTGCCTTCCTCCATGGAAACCATGCCGAAGTTTACATGCTCGCAGTCCTGTACCCAAACGTTACCCATCAGCTCAAGCACCTTGAATATCTGCCTGAAGTGAAGGTTCTGCTGGTATGCCACAACGTAGAGGGACTTTACGAAATCGTAGTGATTCTTGCGGTAAATGGCGGCGGCAAGATCGCGGGTGGCATAGAGGGTTGCGCCGTCGGAACGGAGTACTATGCAGGGGGGCATATCGTACTCGGACAGGTCAACCATGGTTGCGCCCTTGTCCACGGTGAGCAGGCCTTTTTCGCGCAGAGCATCCACAACCGCGCCCATCTTGTCCTCATAGAAGCTTTCGCCGGCGTAGCTGTCAAAGTGAACGCCAAGGCGGTCGTATATCTTGCCCACCTCATAGAGGGAAAGATCCTTGAACTGCTGCCACAGCTCAACCGCTTCCCTGTCGCCGTTTTCGATCTTTTTGAACCATGCCCTTGCTTCGTCGTCCAGCTCGGGATGCTGCTCTGCTTCCTGATGGAAGCGGACATACAGCTGAACGAGCTCGCGGACGGTGCTTTCGGGTACAGGCTTTACGCCCCACTTTTTGTAGGCCACGATCATTTTGCCGAACTGGGTTCCCCAGTCGCCAAGGTGGTTGATGGCGATGGCATTGTAGCCCAGGGCCTTGTAGATGCGGTAAAGTGAGCTGCCGATGGCGGTGCTGGGAAGATGGCCGATGTGGCAGGGCTTTGCGATATTGATGGAGGAGAATTCCACGCAAACGTTTTTGCCTTCGCCAAGGTCAGAACAGCCGTAGCTTTCGCCCATGGAAAGGACCTTGTCCAGCACGTCTGCCGCATAGGCGGACTTGTCTGCGAAGAAGTTAAGGTAGCCGCCCATTGCCACGGCTTTGCTCAATCCTTTGGGCAGGGTAAGGGAAGCCTGCAGCTCCGCAGCTATTGCGGGAGGGGCTTTACGCATGGTCTTTGCCAGGCGGAAGCAGGGGAAGGCGTAATCGCCCATATCGGTATTGGGGGGATTTTCAATCCAGTCGCGGAGGGTATCCGCCTCCATGCCGGTGAGGGCTGCCAATGCATTGGCGATGGCTGTTTTGTGATCCATAATATCTCCTTAAAGGGTGCATGATGCACCGATATTTTCCAATATAACAGTATAACACATTATTTTGAAAATGTTAACTTGTTAGCGGGTAAATCCGATGCTATAATACTGCCATGGACGAGAATAAGATCATCAATCAAATAGCAGACGAAGCGCTGAACGAAGTTGTCCCCCAGGAAACGGAACAAAACGCTGCCGAGGGTGAACAGCCCAAGAAGAAAAAGCGCAGTCCCATCAGGGTAGCCATAGCGGTTGCTCTGCTTGTGTATGCCGCTGTTATACTGTTCCGCCAGTATGTGTACATTCCCGAAGAATACGTGGCGCCCCCTGAAGCAACTCCCGCAGCGGAAGTGACCTCCACTCCCGAGCCCACCCCCTATGTAAAGAAAATTCCCGTAAAGATGTACTTTACAGAGCGTGAGGTAAGCTTTGACGTGGAGAGCGTGGGCATAGTGCCCTATACCGATGCAAAGGGCAATCAGGTGGTGAACGATCAGGGCCAGAAGGTATACACCATGGGTACCCTTGATACTGAGAAATCCGCCGCATGGCTGGAAACCGGTCCTGCCCCCGGCGAATACGGCAACGCCATATTCAACGGACACGTAACCTGGAAAAAGGTCGCCGGCGTATTCTCTCTGCTGCCCAAGATGGCAGAGGGCGAGAAGATAGTTGTGGAATTTGACGACAGCTCCACAATGGATTTCCTGGTTGACAGCATAAACATATACCCATTTGACAGCGAGCCTGCAGACGTAATGGCGTATGATACGGGAGATTCCCGCATAACCCTCATCACCTGCTACGGCGAAAGCTGGAACTCCGAAATGGGCACCCGTGAAGAGCGCTGCGTGGTGGTTGCAAAGCCCGCCAACCCCGATGAGATAATCTACCCCGATAATGCGGAATAACATAATAACGGTAACCGCCGCCCTGTGGATTATTCCATGGGGCGGATATATTTTGCCCAAAACTTCCATACTGCGCTTATACCATTGACAAAGCGGCGCAAAATCTATAAAATATCTAAGAATGAATATCCGCGCAATGACGGAAAGAGTAAGCATGGATACCGACCAGAGCGAGCGGGGGACGGTGAAAGCCCCGCGGGAAAGGCCCTTGCCGAACATGGCTCCCGAGCGCCCCGGTTGGAACGGCTTTCTGCCCTGAGATCCG
>JAZNUG010000048.1:0-2937 GCA_045592165.1 Clostridia bacterium
TTGTCTTCCTAAGACCGCTTGGCCTCCGACTTTCCCTTAAGAAGGTACGGGTACAGACCGCCGGCATAATCTCCGGCGGCATGGAGTCCGTATATGGCATAATCCTGGCCTTCCTGCTGCTGGGCGAGCCCCCCACAGTACGCGAGATCATCGGCGGCTGCATGGTTATCGCGGTAACGGTATACACTACCATCGCAAACAGCAAGGAATAGCTCTTCGGTTTATTCCTCATTCTATATAAGATACCTCCTGCCGGTTTCATCCGGCAGAAAACTGATTTTCCCAACGAAAGGCATATGCTATGAAGGTCAACAAAAGCGCTGTTCGCTGCGTTCTGGAAGGAACGCTGATAGGTGCGGCGGGTATGATACCCGGCGCAAGCGGCGGCATGCTTGCGGTTGCCTTCGGGATATACCGCAAGGCCATAGATGCGGTTGCGGGGCTGCTGAGAAACTTCAGGGATAACTTTCTCTTTCTGCTGCCCTACGGCATTGGAGTATGCATTGGCGTATTCATCACCGCCCGCGTGCTGGAATGGCTGCTGATAAACTGGCGCATGCCTCTGATGTATCTGCTGATAGGTCTGGTGCTGGGCGGTGTTCCCTCCCTGCTGCGCTCTGCAGGCAGGAAGATAAACGCCAAATACGCCATGTGTGTCATACTGGGCGGAGCGCTTACCGCAATCCTTGCCTTTTTTGACAGTGCCGCCGTATCCGCAAGCTATCGTGAATTCGGCTATATAGCTGCCTTCCTCTCCGGGGCGCTGATAACCGTGGGCATCGTTATTCCCGGCATAAGCACCTCATTTGTCCTTATGTATATCGGCTGGTACGAGCCGCTGCTTTCCGCATTCAACAGACTGCAGCTGAGCTATCTCTTCTGCTCCGGCATAGGGGCCCTTATGGTTGTGATACTGCTTATCTCCTTTGTGCGGCGCATGTTCAATCAGCATCCCGCAGGAGCAAGCTACTGCATACTGGGCTTTTTGCTTGGCTCTGTGATAATGATATTCCCCGGCCTGCCACACGGAATCAACATGCTGCTTTACCCCTTATTGGCCGCTGCAGGATTCTGCTGCACGCTGCTGCTTCAGCGGCTGGGCGGCGAAGCATGATACATCCCATCAATGATAAAAATCCGCAGAAATGCGGATTTTTTTGTTGCTTTCGGATGTTTCGGCCCGTCTTTTGCCCCCGTTTTTCTCCAGCAAACAAATTTTAAACCAAAAGTTTTGTAATACTGAACAAAACCCATTGACTTTTATGTCGAAAGATGTTTTAATTATAATCGGCTGTTTAGGATTTCTAAACTTTGGGTTTATTTCCGCGGCTATCCGCGCAAGGAGGCGCAAAGCATGATAAACATAGGCGAAAAAATCAAACGATACCGGCTGCGGCTGGGACTGACTCAGGAAGAGTTGGCCGCCCGCACCGAGCTTTCCAAGGGATTCATATCCCAGCTGGAGAGGGACCTTACCTCCCCCTCCATAGCCACCCTTACCGACATACTGGAAGCCCTGGGTACAGACCTTTCCGAGTTTTTTACGGAAACTCAGCCCGAAAAGGCCGTATTTACCCCGGATGATATGTTCGAAAAGGAAGAGACCGAAGCGGGCCATACCGTGCGCTGGTTGGTTCCCAATGCACAGAAAAACAGCCTTGAGCCCATTCTGGTCACCCTTGCCCCCGGAGGAAGCACCTACGAGGAAAATCCCCACGAAGGCGAGGAATTCGGCTACGTGCTGCAGGGCAGCATAAGCCTCTACATAGGGGATAAGAAACACAAAGTGCGCCGCGGCGACAGCTTCTGCTTCAAGCCCACCAGCGTACACTTCATCAAAAACACGGGCAAGACCGAGGCGCGGCTCATATGGGTCGCAACACCCCCCTCCTTCTAAACCTTTGAAATTTAGGAGAAATACTTATGAGCAAGCACCTTATTGACCTTGTAAACATCACCAAGACCTACGACGATACCGACGTACTCAAGAACGTTAACCTTTACATCCGCGACGGTGAATTCCTTACCCTCCTCGGCCCTTCCGGCTGCGGCAAGACCACCATGCTGCGCCTTATCGCCGGCTTTACCATGCCCAATCAGGGTCAGGTACTTATCGACGGGCAGGACGTGAGCAGCGTACCCCCCTATCGCCGCCAGGTAAACACCGTATTCCAGAAATATGCCCTGTTTCCTCATCTCAACGTATTCGACAACATCGCCTTCGGCCTCAAGATCCAGAAGCTTCCCAAGGAAGAGATCGAATCCCGCGTAAATGAGATGATGGCGCTGGTAAACCTTGCAGGCTACGGCAAGCGCTATATCGATCAGCTTTCCGGCGGTCAGCAGCAGCGAGTTGCCATCGCCCGCGCCCTTGTAAACAGGCCCCACGTGCTGCTCCTTGACGAGCCTCTGGGCGCGCTGGACCTTAAGCTGCGTAAAGAGATGCAAATCGAGCTCAAGCGTATGCAGCAGCACCTTGGCATAACCTTCATCTACGTTACCCACGATCAGGAAGAAGCCCTCACCATGAGCGACACCATCGTGGTAATGAACGAAGGCGTTATCCAGCAGATAGGCACCCCCACCGATATTTACAACGAGCCCAAGAACATCTTTGTTGCAAAGTTCATCGGCGAAAGCAACATCATCCCCGCAACCATGCTGGATGACTATAAGGTCCGCTTCCACGATATCGATTTTGACTGCGTAGACGCAGGCTTCGGCAGGAACACCCCCGTTGACGTTGTGGTACGTCCTGAGGATATCGACATTGTTCCCCTGGGCAAGACCCCCCTCACCGGCGTTATCAAGAGCGTGCTGTTCATGGGCGTACATTATGAATTCCGCGTGGAAACCGACGACTATACCTGGACCGTCCACTCCACCGATTATGTGGCTCAGGATACCGAGATCAGCCTTGAGATCCTGCCCGATGCC
>JAZNUG010000049.1:0-2339 GCA_045592165.1 Clostridia bacterium
TTCAGGGCTTTCAGCTTCATAAAGGCCTGCTTGCGGGCCTCGGGATATGATACAAAATCCTGGGGCAGTTTTATTTCGCTCATTGTTGCTTCTTCCTTTACATTTATAATTTTATATGGCTCTTTTTCAAACTTATCTCTGTATAGGTTCTGCGCAGGGCACATATCTCCCATTGTCATACCACACCGGATAGCAGCAGCCCTCCTTAAAAGCCGCCACAAAATCCTCCACCGTCCATATGCCGTCCGGAAGCCATGTGGCATACTGGCCGATTTTTTCATATACATGGCAGTCGCTTACGCCGATGGGCTGTATGCCCAGGCGCCGGCAATAGCCCAGTGCCATGGCGTTTGCCTCAGGCAGAGTGCTGGCATTGAAGGCCTCGATTCCGTCCAGTCCTTTGACTATGCCAAGCTTGTGCTCCAGGCCCCTGTTGTTGTTGCGGAAGGGATGTGCCGCCGAGCATACGCCCCCCTGAGCGTGAACAAGGTCTATAAAGTCCTGAGCGGGTATGCGAACCTTGGGGAATTCCTTTATGCCAAAGGCGGTGATATCCCCATCCAGCGAAAGGTATTCCACGCCGACTATAATAGGAAAGTTCTGCTTTTTTGAATACTCCGCCGCAAATTCCACAAGGCCCATGGCATCATGGTCGGTAATGCATATGCCGTCCAATCCCATCTCACGGGCCCGGAATACCATCTCCTCAAGGGAGATAAAGCTATCGGCAGAGTTTCGCTTCTCGTGCATATGAAGATCCATCAGCATGTGGTTTTACCCTGCCTTTCTCAAGTATTTCTGCCCATGATTGTATCATTCAAAAGGCCGGGAGCATAATTGATGTTTTAGATGTTTGCCTTTTATTATCCATATTATCGATATCGTCCTGTCCGCGAAGTTTTACTTATATAAAAAGCACCCCGAAGGGTGCTTTGCTCGTATATCATTTCTGTATTCCCCTGACCGCCGCCCGGTACTGCCTGTCAAAGGCCGCATCAAAGGCGCTTCTCTCATGGTGGGAATATCCGTGGAGCATTTCCGCGCCGGGTATGGGGTTCAGATGCTCATCCAGATACCACCAGTCGTACAGCTCCTCACGGCCGTAGCCATCCTCATCCGGGCCTTCCTCGCCGCACCATGAGCTGACCTCCACTATACCCTTTTCATCCTTTTTGCCAAGGCTGTATTCCCTGTCCTCCTCAAAGAAGAGAAAACCCAGCGCCTTGAGCTTCCGCCCGCTTGCAGTGCAGTTCATATCCGCTCCGACAGGAGAGGGTATCAGATGACGGGGATGTTCCTTCAGCCATTCCTGCTTCCATGCCTTTGCCCGGGCATCTCCGTATACGGAGGCTCTGTACCGCCAGAAATTGGCCGCACAGCTATAAAACTCCTCTGCGCCCAGCCCCTCAAAATACCCGGCAAAATCCATCATGGAGGCGGCATCGCCTGCCGCGCAGCGGGAAGCAAGCTCAACAAACCTGCCTTCCTTCCATATATCCCTGTCAGGCAGGGCAAGCTGCCTTGGCGGGGCCAGCAGGCTTTTGCCCTGCAGGAAAAGCTCCAGCTCAAAATCCGGCTCCTGTCCGCCGATGGTTATTTTGAGATTCGGACAGTGGCGGAATGCACCCTGCTCCAATGCGGATTCCGGGCACAGCAGGTTCACCTGCTCCAGCTCAGGACAGCTCCAGAACGCCCCTTCGCTTATCCTGCGGACGGAGGAAGGTATGGTGATCCTCTTTATATTTGTTTCCAGAAACGCCCTGCGGTCTATCCTTTCAAGGCCCTCCGGAAGTATGGCTTCCTCAAGGAAAATATTCCTGAAAAACGCCCCCTCGTACAGCACCTTTATCTTATCCGGCAGGGTAAATGACCCATCGGTTCTTGTGCAGGGCCAGTGATGCAGTATATCTCCACGGCGGTTATACACAGGCTCCTGCAGACAGCTGCAGTAAAATGCGTAGGCATGCACTTCCTTCAGGCTGTCCGGAAAGACCAGCTTTTTCAGGCTGCTGCATCCGTTGAATACATTGCCCTCGATAATCTCAAGGCCCTCATTGAATATCACGCTTTCCAGATTTTCGCATCCCGCAAAGGCCCGGGAATTGATTTTCCTTACGGATGAAGCAAGCACGACCTTTTTCAGCCGGCTGTTTTTCTGAAATGCCTGATAGCCTATCTCCCGGGTTCCCTCAGGAATTATCGCCTTGCCCCGGGGGTCTATCCGCACGTTTTTTGCAATCAGCACAGGCTCCGCCGCAGTTTCCGGCTCCTGCCTGTTTTTCCTTATCAGTTTATCCATCCAGCCTGCCATGGTATGACGCTCCTTTCCTTAGGGTAAC
>JAZNUG010000050.1:0-4946 GCA_045592165.1 Clostridia bacterium
AGATTGATGCTCGATGTGAAGTTTTACGAATATTTTACGGAATACGAATATATGCTGATTGCACAGACGGATGCCGTAATCTGGCAAAATGAAAATCGCATGGAGGAGTTTATTGCCAAAGGGTATGATTATATCGGTGCCCCGTGGGCTCCGGAGAGGCGAATTTGGGAGTGGACGTTCCACAAAAAGAAAAAATTTCCCTGGATGGAAATTCGTTGTTGCAAAAAAAGGGGTAACGGAAACACGATGGGAAACGGCGGATTTTGTCTGCGTAACATAAAAAAAACCATTGCCCCCCATCCTTAAAGGTTGCTTGTCATTTTATATGCCGATGTGCAATTAAATGCTGATTATTTCAGGGGCGTGGTCTGCGTAGGGCAACAGTTTTTCCAATATAGCGGCAGTTGATATTTTCATATAGCCGGTGGTAGTGCCGTCGCTGCAGCCGTACCATTTCTCTTTGGCTACGTCGCTGTCTATTATAATATGTACTTCTCCGTCTGCATCCAGCAATGCACTGAATACTGTGGCTGCGCCGATCTTAGTGCCGAGTATTTCATCCATGAGCTTCGCAGGGGCAAAGGACACCCTTGGGATATCGAGGGCAGCGCAGAAATCCGCTGAATTAAAGCGCTTATCTCCTGTAGTGACGAACAGATAGAAATCCGTCTGCTGCTTGTTGCATAAGAATAGTGTTTTTACCATTTTCATGTCCAGTTTTTGATTTATCAGTACGCAGTCTTCCATGGTGATGGCTTCGTCTGTTTCTACCCGCTCAAAGGGTATCTCCAGCTTTTCCAACGCCCGGTAGGCTCTACGCTGCAATGGGGTGGAGAAGGTCTCAGGGGCGGTGGTGAATATTTCGCTTACGTAAAACACGGCAGACACTTCCTTTTGCTTGAAAAGTTTATATAGGTAATGTAACATAATATGAAGAATCACAAAAGCGAATGTTTATCATACTTAAAATAACAAAAAGAAATGGTATGTGATATGGATACAAACCTGTTCAAGTATATGGCTTTTATCAAAACGGTTGAATGCGGCAGCTTTACCAAAGCAGCGGAGATACTGAACTATTCCCAGTCCGGTATCAGCCGCATGATAAACGATTTGGAGCGGGAGTGGAATGTGGCATTGCTTGAGCGCAGCAGGGCGGGGGTAAAGCTGACCTCGGACGGAATGAAGCTGCTGCCATATGCAAAAAGGGTATGTGAAGAGCACGCAAGGCTGCAGAATCAGGTGGATGAGCTTAACGGTTTACAGACGGGGCTAATCAGAATTGGAACATTTTCCAGTGTTGCTACACATTGGATACCTAATATGATACGTGAATTCCAGGGGGATTATCCCAATGTGGACTATGAGCTACTGCTGGGAGATTATGATGAGATTGAGGAATGGATAGCGGAAGGGCGTGTGGATTGCGGTTTCTTAAGGCTGCCTGTACGCAGAGAGTCTGAAAGCACGTTTCTTGAGAGGGATTCGCTGCTTGCTATATTGCCGGAAAACCATCCGTTGTGCTCAGAGGAAAAGGTATCGCTGCAATCGCTATGCAGAGAGAAGTTTATACTGCTGGAGCGTGGCGGTAAAACTGAGGTGTCCGAAATATTTGAAAGGAACGGTCTTACACTTTCGGCCCATATCACCACCTGGGATGACTATGCCATAATGTCCATGGTGGAGGGAGGACTGGGCGTAAGCATACTTCCGAAGCTGATACTGCGCCGCATACCTTACAGGATAGTGGTAAAGGAGCTGGATATACCTGCGTACAGGGATATATGCTTTGCGGTTAAAAACAGCAGGAGCGCCTCTCTTGCGGTAAGGCGGTTTATGGATTATATAAAGTATAGATAAAAATAGGGCGAGGAAAGCTGTTCTGCCGATATGGGCAAGGACGGCTTTTGAAATGCGGAAATGTGCAGCGGGAGCGCTATGCTGCGCCTATATAATATGAAGCAACGGCTTTACAACCGAAAACTGTACATATATAATAGGAAATGCCGCACCCGAAAAGGAGTGCGGAAGGGGTATTTTTGCAATGGAACACCCGGCCCAGTGGACAATATTGTATATTATTGGATTTTTTCAAAAAAACCCTTGCATTATGGGAAAAGATGAGGTACTATAAGTAAGCTGCGTGTCTGGGCCCTGTGTACCTGCGCACGCAGACAATAACCAGCGTCATGCCTTTGCGGGAGGTTGCCGGTTATGCCATCCGGGTAATTTCCGCAAGGTGCCCACGATACGGGCAACGGGCCAAGGTGCCCGGCCGAAGTATTTTAGAAAAGAAACACTCGGTCGCGTGTACAGCCCGCATACTAAAAGGAGGAAAACAACATGGCAAATCAGAAGATTCGTATCAAGCTGAAGGCCTACGAGCACAATCTTATCGACCAGAGCGCCGAGAAGATCGTCGAAACGGCCAAGAGGACCGGCGCACGCGTTTCCGGCCCCATCCCCCTTCCCACCGAGAAGGAGATCGTAACTATTCTCCGTTCTCCCCACAAGTACAAGGACAGCCGCGAGCAGTTCGAGATGAGAACCCACAAGCGTCTGATCGACATCCTTCAGCCCTCTGCCAAGACCGTAGACGCGCTGATGAAGCTCGATCTTCCCGCCGGTGTGGACATCGAGATCAAGCTCTAATCCTCGGAGGTGTATGAAGATGAAGAAAGCTATTTTGGGCACCAAGGTCGGTATGACCCAGATGTTCAGGGAAGACGGCACCATGATCCCCGTAACCGTAGTTCTTGCCGGTCCCTGCCCCGTTGTTCAGAAGAAGAGCGTTGAGCATGATGGCTACGAGGCCGTACAGGTCGCATTCAAGCCCATCCGCGAAAAGCTCTGCACCAAGCCCATGCTGGGTCACTTCAAGAAGGCCGGCGTAGAGGCTCACCGCTACACCAGAGAGTTCAAGCTGGATGATACCGCTGCTTACGAAGTAGGTCAGGTCATTAAGGCTGACATCTTTGAATCCGGTGACCACGTAGACGTAACCGGCACCAGCAAGGGTAAGGGTTTCGAAGGTAACATCAAGCGCTGGAATCAGGCCCGCGGCCGCAAGACCCACGGCTCCCATTCCTACCGCGTAGCCGGCTCCATGGGCGCCTGCACCTATCCCGGCGAAGTCTTCAAGACCAAGCACCTGCCCGGCCACATGGGCCATGAGCGCATCACCGTTCAGAACCTCGAAGTGGTTCGCGTTGACGCCGAGCGTAACCTGATCCTGGTCAAGGGCGCCATCCCCGGTGCCAAGGGCGGCCTGGTAATGGTTCGCGAGACCGTTAAGTAAAGGAGGAAGCACTAATGCCTAACGTTGCATTGTTCAATATTGCCGGCGAAGAGATCGGCAAGGTGAAGCTCAGCGATGAGATCTTCGGCCACGAAGTAAACGAGTCTGTTCTTCACACCGTAGTTACCGCTTACCTGGCAAACCAGCGCCAGGGCACCCAGTCTGCACTCACCCGCGCTGAAGTCAGCGGCGGCGGCATCAAGCCCTGGAGGCAGAAGGGCACCGGCCGTGCTCGTCAGGGTTCCACCCGTTCTCCCCAGTGGACTCACGGCGGCGTGGTGTTCGCACCCAAGCCCCGCGACTACCGCATGAGCGTAAACAAGAAGGTTAAGCGCATCGCAATGAAGAGCGCCCTGTCCAGCAAGGTAAACGAGAACAACATCGTAGTATTCGATGCTCTGGACATCGCCGCCCCCAAGACCAAGGAAATGATCAAGGTTCTGGAGAACATCAAGGTTGACAACGCCCTGGTAGTACTCCCTGAGAAGGACGAGATCGTAGAGCGCGCCACCGGCAACATCCCCGGCGTAAAGACCACTCTGGTTGGCACCCTCAATGTTTACGAGATCCTTAAGTACAAGACTCTCATCCTCACCCAGGATGCAGTCGCCAAGATCGAGGAGGTGTACGTATAATGAAGAGCGCACATGACATCATCATTCGCCCCGTACTCACCGAGAAGAGCTACGACAACATGACCGCCA
The DNA here is from genome assembly GCA_045592165.1 of Clostridia bacterium. Classification (GTDB taxonomy): domain Bacteria; phylum Bacillota; class Clostridia; order Christensenellales; family CAG-138; genus SFEL01. Next base: position 4,003 of record JAZNUG010000050.1, read on the forward strand.
AGACTTACACCTTCATCGTAGACAAGAAGGCCAGCAAGACTGAGGTTCGTCAGGCTGTTGAAGAGATATTCGGCGTTAAGGTTGACAGCGTAAACACCGTTAACAACCTTGGCAAGATGAAGAGGCAGGGCCTGCATCAGGGCCGTCGCCCCTCCACCAAGAAGGCTTACGTGAAGCTGAAGAAGGATTCCAAGGGAATCGAGTTCTTCGACAGCATCGCTCAGTAAGGAGGAACACCAATGGCTATCAGGAAGATTAAACCCATCACCCCCGGTCAGCGTGGCATGACGGTCTCCGCTTTTGACGAGATCACCTGCACCACTCCGGAAAGGTCTTTGCTTGAGGACCTCAGGTCCACCGGCGGCCGCAACAATCATGGCCGCATCACTGTTCGCCATCGCGGCGGCGGAGCCAAGCGCAAGTATCGTGTAATCGACTTCAAGCGCAATAAGGACGGCGTACCCGCAAAGGTAGCAACCATCGAGTACGACCCCAACCGCTCTGCTAACATCGCTCTGCTGCACTATGCAGACGGCGAGAAGCGTTACATCATCGCTCCCTACGGCCTGACCGTTGGCGATACCGTAGTTTCCGGCGAAAACGCTGACATCAAGGTTGGCAACGCCATGGAAATCCGCTTCATCCCCGTGGGCACCATGATCCACTGCATCGAAATCAAGCCCGGTAAGGGCGCTCAGCTCGTCCGCTCCGCCGGCAACGCCGCTCAGCTGATGGCTAAGGAAGGCAAGTACGCTCAGGTACGTCTTCCCAGCGGTGAGGTTCGTCTGGTTCCCATGAATGCCAAGGCTACCATCGGCCAGGTCGGCAACATCGACCACGCCAACATCATGATCGGTAAGGCCGGCCGCACCCGTCACATGGGCTTCCGTCCCACTGTACGCGGTTCCGTAATGAACCCCTGCGACCATCCCCACGGCGGTGGT
>JAZNUG010000051.1:0-14843 GCA_045592165.1 Clostridia bacterium
CATAGATGAAAAGCTGTTCAAGGAAAAGGATATACATCTCCATGTGCCGGAGGGAGCGGTGCCCAAGGATGGACCCAGCGCAGGTATAACCATGGCAACCGCAATAGCCAGCGCATTGTCAGGCATATCTGTAAAGGGCTCCGTGGCCATGACAGGCGAGATAACCCTCAGAGGACGGGTGCTGCCCATAGGCGGTCTCAGGGAAAAGCTCCTTGCGGCGGTAAGGGCAGGTATGACCACCGTGCTGATCCCTTCGCAGAACAAGAAGGACCTTGAGGATGTGCCGGAAGAGATAAAGCGTGCCCTCAGGATAATCTGCGTTTCCGATGCCATGGAGGTATTGGAACATGCGCTGGTATCCATGCCCAAGGCTGCAGGTGCGCATATCCACATATCCCATGCAAAAACCGGCAGCGTACCCATGCAGTAAACAAAAAAACAGAGAGCGGACAGCCGCTCTCTTTTTTGCGTATGAAATATATTGCCCCGGTAATGTACATTTTTAAAAAATGGTGTTGCCTTAAAGACCGGGTGCTGATACAATGCATATGCAAATGGCTTAGGAAGGAGACAGGTATGGAATTTCTTATCAAGCAGGCCGAGTTTGAGACAAGCGCCGCGCTGGGCAGCGTTTATCCTGAAAAAACCAGCGCAGAGATTGCCATCGTGGGCAAGTCCAACGTGGGCAAGTCCAGCCTTATAAACTCTCTGTGCAATAATAAAAAGCTTGCCCGTACCTCTTCAAGCCCCGGAAAGACCCGCCTTATCAACTTCTTCAAGATAAACAGGGATTTTTACCTTGTGGATCTCCCCGGCTACGGATTTGCCAAGGCCCCCAAGACGGAAAAGGAAAAATGGGGCAGGCTGATGGAAGGCTATCTTTCCAGCGGCCGTGTAGATCACCTGTTTATGCTCATTGACATCCGTCATGAGCCCACCGCAGATGACAAGCTGATGCTCCAGTGGATAATCTACTACAACATTCCGTATACTCTCATTGCCACCAAGTCTGATAAACTGGCAAGGAGCAAGAGGGTGCAGGCGGCAAATACCGCCGCAAAGCTGCTGGGAGCTCCTCCCGCTGCAATACCCTATTCCTCAGAAACCGGCGAGGGCAGGGATGCCATGCTTCAGCGCATAGGCCAGGTGGTGGAGGATGTTAAAATGCTTAAAGGCTCTATTGACATAGAGCAGGACGATACGCATAATAGTTAAGTATAAAAACCGGCCATGACCGTGGCTGTTTTTGGAGGATAATATGGGTTTCAAAAAGTGCCCCAAGTGTGAACTCAACTACATCCGTGATGACGAGCAGGTTTGCAATGTATGCAAGCGCGGCATGAAGGGTGAACCCGACATGGATGACAGCATCGCCATCTGCACCGAGTGCGGCGAGAATCCCGCTGTTCGCGGCAGCGAGCTGTGCGCCGTATGCCTCAGGGAAGTGCGCCGTCAGGAAAATCTCGAAAAACGCGCAGATGAGCTGAATGCTTCCGTGGATGATATGGATGATCTGGATGAACTGGAAGTGCCCCTGGATGATGACGATATCCCCGAGATGGAGCTTGAGGAGATCGACAAGGAGCTGGGCGCCGATGACGATATGGCTGACGAACTGGATGACGAGGAGGAAGTGGAAGAGGACTGACCTCATTCCCTTAATGACCGCTGATGAAGCTTTTCGCAATAGGAGACCTGCATCTTTCCCATGCATCGGATAAGCCCATGGATGTATTTGGCCCTGCGTGGGATGACCATGCGGCACGCATAGAAGAATCCTGGCGCAGCCTTGTGTCGGAAGAGGATGTGGTGTTGATCCCCGGCGATATAAGCTGGGCTATGCAGCTCAGCGAGGCGGATGCTGACCTCAGGTTCATTGCAGCTCTTCCCGGCAAGAAGATAATCATGCGGGGAAATCACGATTATTGGTGGTCGTCTTTGTCAAAGGTCCGCGCGGTATTGCCTGATGGGATATATGCCCTGCAGAATGACGCCGTTGATCTGGGCGGTGCCGTAATAGCCGGCTCCAGAGGCTGGGTATGCCCCGGAAGCTCCGGCTTTGAGCCGGAAACAGACAGAAAAATATACGACCGTGAGGCGATTCGTCTCGGTATGTCCCTGAAAAATGCGGGCGAAGGCAGGCGGATAATCGCAATGCTGCATTATCCCCCATTCAACGAGAAACGCAATTCCAGCGCATTTACAGACCTTTTTGAAAAACATAAGGTAGAGCACGTGATATATGGCCATCTTCATGGCAAGTCCTGCCGCAATGCCTTTGAGGGCGTGCGGGAGGGAATAACATACACCCTCTGCTCTGCGGATCACATCGGCTTTGCGCCAAAATTTATAAGCGAAATTTAAACCGATTCAAAGCATAAAGCGGCATCTGCCGCTTTTTTGTTATGCAAAAAAATCCATGTATTAATCAAAAATAGTGACCTGCACCGAAAACATATAAAAAAGCATAATTTGGGCATCAAAAAAGCATAAAAGTGGTTAAAAGTGTTGCAAAGTGGTGGGGTTATTGCTATAATAAGGTTACCTAAATATCTAAATAAACCGATATTGGGTTTGGAGGCATCCACAGTGTTGATGAATTCTTTCACACATAGCGTGGACGCCAAGGGCAGGGTTTTTATACCCGCCAAATGGCGCGACGATCTGGGAGACACCGTCATCATTACCCGGGACATGATGGGTAAGGGAGACAGCAGGTGTCTTTACGGCATGCCTTTAACTTTGTGGAATGAGATAATCGAACGCTTCAGAAAAACCCCTGTTACCGACGTGAAGGCCCAGAGCGCCATGCGTATGATGTTTGCAAACGCATCCGACTGCGAGCTGGACAAGCAAGGCCGCATACTTCTCCCCGCTCAGCTGAGGGAATATGCCGGCATTCAGGGAGATGCGGTATTGGTAGGCATGGCAAACAGAATCGAAATCTGGAGCGCGGAACAATGGGAAAAGTGCTGTCTTGAATCTGAAAGCGCAAGCGATGAATTCAAGGCGGAGACCATGGCTTATCTTGCGGGGCTTGGCATATGATGACTTTCCACCATGTGCCCATAATGCTTCCCGAAGTAATGGATCTGCTCAAACCCGAGCGCGGCGGCCTGTTTGTAGACGGCACCCTGGGCGGCGGCGGACACAGCGAAGGTATACTTTCAAGGCTTGGCGAGGGACGCCATTACGGCATAGACCGTGACGGCAGCGCCATAGCCGCAGCCAGCGCAAGGCTCGCTCCTTTTGGAGATAAATTCAAGGCTATCCGGGGCAACTTCTTCGATATGAAGAACCTGCTCATGGCAGAGGGCGTAACCGGAGTGGACGGCATACTCCTTGACCTTGGCGTATCTTCCCATCAGCTGGATACTCCGGAGCGGGGATTCTCCTATCATGAGGATGCACCGCTGGATATGAGAATGGACGACAGAGCAGCCCTTTCCGCCTACGACGTGGTAAACGGATACAGCGTTGAGGAGCTTGCCGGAATAATAAAGGATTACGGCGAAGAACGCTTCGCCTTCCGTGTGGCAAACGCCATAGCGCGGGAGCGGGAAAAGCAGGCTATAAACAGCACAGTGCAGCTTGCAGAGATAATCAAATCCGCAATTCCTGCCGCAAACAGAAGAGAAGGCCCTCATCCCGCCAGAAGAACATTTCAGGCCATACGTATAGAAGTGAACGGCGAACTTGCAGAGCTGGGACAGGCCATAGAAGATGCCCACGATCTGCTCAATCCCGGAGGGGTGCTGGCGGTGATCACCTTCCACTCTCTGGAAGACAGGATAGTAAAGCAGGCGTTCAAAAAATTCGAAAACCCCTGTACCTGCGATCCGCGGGCTCCCATGTGCACCTGCGGCAAGGTACCCACCGCAAAGATACTTACAAAAAAGCCTCTCGTGCCCGGCGATGAGGAACTGGAAATAAACCCCCGTTCCCGCAGCAGTAAGCTGAGAGGAATACAAAAGCTTTAGAATAACCTGACGGAGTATTGAATAACATGGCAGTAGCGGCACGGAAAATCGATACCGAATACGTATACGCAGGGTCACCGGCAATGCGGGTGTATACCCATCGTGCCCAGAGGGTGGAGGAAGAGCCGGTTGTACAGCAGCAGACTCAGACCCGCAGCGCAGAGCGCCCTGTCCATAGCTACAGCATAATTCAAAAGCTCCTGACCACCTGCGCTGTCCTTGCGGCAGCGGCGGCAATACTTCTGGTGATGCTCCGCTATGCGGATATCGCCGCACAGTATGCCACGGTAAACGAATACAAGAGCACAATTCAGGAAAACAGCAGGACGCTTGCAGAGCTTGAGGTTCGTCTCAATTCTGCAGTAAGCCTTGAGGAGGCTCGTGAAGCGGCGTTGGCCGCAGGGCTGGGCTACCCGGCAGCGTCCCAGATAGTCAGCATTGACGGCACCGGCGCGGGGAGCTGGAGTTCCTCGCAGTAAGCGGAGGAAATCATGGGCGGACCAGCGGTATCCGATAAAAAAAGGCTGTTCATTACCCTTTGCGGTATTGGATTTCTCTTCATACTTCTCATTGGACGGCTGTTCTGGATTCAGATAATCCAGGGCGAAGAACTGTCCCAAAAGGCGCTGGATCAACAGACTCAGGATACTTCCCTCAGCGCGGCCCGCGGCTCAATTACAGACAGCAACGGCGTTGTGCTGGCTCAGAGCGGCACTGCCTACAAGGTGCTGATAAACCCCTACAGGCTGAACCTTGAAAGCCAGAAGGATAACCTTCTCCGCGTTGTAACGGAGCTTTCCAACATTCTGGGCATGGAGCAGGATTACGTTATGGCCCAGACCCAGAAACAGAATTCATCCGGCGTGTACTACAAAGAAGTGGTGCTCAAGCGTCAGGTGGAGCGTGAAGTTGTGGACGAGATAGTCTCCCGCAAACTGGGCAGCGGCGTATACACCGCAATAGACTCCAAAAGATACTATCCCGAGGGCAGCCTCTTCTCCCAGCTGATCGGCTTTACCACTGTGGATGGCGCAGGCCAGGCGGGACTGGAACAAAAGTTTGAAAAATACCTTGCCGGCGAAAACGGCCGCATGATAACCGAAACCGACCGGGCAGGCAGAGCAATAGCCTACGGTTCTCAGGAAATACTGGACCCCGTGGACGGCTGCGACATAATTCTTACCACCGACAGCGTGGTGCAGTCCTTCCTCGAAAAGGCGCTGAAGGAAGCCCTGGCGGTAAACAAGGCGGAATCGGCTCAGGGCATCATAATGAGCTGCAAAACCGGCAGAATCATAGCAATGTCCACCCAGCCGGATTACGATCCCAACAATCCTCCCAGAAGCGATGTGGCCATGCTCAATTCCCTCTCCCGCAACCGCATAGTAGCGGATGCATATGAGCCCGGCTCAACCTTCAAGATAATGACTCTTTCCGCAGCAATCGACAGCGGAAACACGGCCGAGGAAAACACCTTTGAATGCAGCGGCAGCTACACCCTGCCAAACGGCGAAAGGATCAAATGCTGGAAGAGCGGCGGCCACGGTCATCAGACCCTTGAGCAGGCTGTACAGAATTCCTGCAATCCGGCCTTTATGCAGATGGCCCTTTCAATGGGCAATTCCACTTTTTACGATTACATATATGCCTTCGGATTCGGCTCCTCCACAGGCAGCGGCCTTAACGGAGAAACATCCGGCATAGTGACCCATGAAAAGTACATAAACGACAACACCCTTGCCCGCATAGGCTTTGGCCAGAGCATAGCGGTAACACCCATTCAGCTGTGCGCGGCAGTATCCGCCGCAGTAAACGGCGGCGAGCTTATGCAGCCCTACGTTGTGGACAGCATAGTGTCTCAGGAGGGCAGGGTAATACAGCAAAATCAGCCCACGGTTATCCGCCGGGTGATAAGCGAAAGCTCCAGCCAGAGGGTAAAGACCATACTTGAATCAGTGGTATCCGACGGCAGCGGCAAGAACGCTTCCATTCCCGGATACAGGGTGGGCGGCAAGACCGGCACAGCACAGAAGTACGAAAACGGCCAGATCGCTGACGGTAAGCTGATAGCATCGTTCGTAGGATTTGCTCCGGCAGATGATCCCGAGTATGTGTGCCTGATACTGGTGGATGAGCCCAAGGTGGGCACCATCTTCGGCAGCACCGTGGCGGCGCCCTTTGTAAAACAGGTTATGGAGGAAACACTCCGCCATTACGGATACCTTCCCACGGAAAACTCCCAGACGGTAAGCGTGCCCAATATCACCGGCCTTACCATTGAGGAAGCAAAGGCTGTGCTGAAGGAAGCGGGGCTGAATTCAGAGTATCAGGATGACCCCACTCTGATGGTAACGGCTCAGGTGCCCGCACCCAATGAGCAGGTACAGAGAGGCACCGACGTGCTGCTCTATACCGAGGCCACCAATGTGGATATTGCCGAAATGACCCAGGAACTGGTAACAGTGCCGGATGTTGTAGGCAAAACCCGACTTGCGGCAAATGATGCCCTTGCAGCAAAGGGCCTGACAATACGGATTGAACCCGAGGACCAGACCGGAACCGCAATCAGGCAGGTTCCTGCCGCAGGAGATCAGGTGCCTCCCGGCACAGAGGTGCTGGTAGAGTTCTCGCATATAGAATTACTCACTGACCCCGAGGATTAACAAAGGAGGAAAACCATGCTGCTGAGCTGTCTGGCAAAGGCCACCCCACATACTCATATCGGCGAGGATGTGGAGGTAAAGGAGCTTAGATACAATTCCCGCAAGGTGGAAAAGGGAGATGTATTCTGCTGCATAGTAGGTACACTTGCCGACGGCCACAAGTTCGCGGCCCAGGCCGTGGAGGCAGGCGCAGCGGCGCTGGTGGTAGAAAGGCAGCTGGATCTGGATGTTCCACAGATACTGGTAGAAAATACCCGCGTGGCAATGGCTGAGATGGCCGCCGCATATTACGGAAATCCCGCGGACGAAATGGTGATGGTGGGTATCACCGGCACCAATGGCAAAACCAGCACATCCTACATGCTCAAGTCCATTGCAGAACGCATGGGTAAAAAGGTGGGCCTTATCGGCACCATCCGCAACATGATAGGAGACATAATAATCGATACCGAGCGCACCACTCCCGAAAGCGTTGATCTTCAGAGGATTCTCCGCCAGATGAAGGACGAAAACGTGGACGTGGTAATCATGGAAGTTTCGTCCCACTCTCTGGATCAGAAGCGCGTACACGGTATCAGCTACGATATCGGCTGCTTCACCAACCTTACTCAGGACCATCTGGATTACCACAAGACCTTTGAAAATTACTTCTCCGCCAAAAAACTCCTGTTTGCCCAGTGCAAAAAGGCGGTCATAAATCTGGATGATTCCTATGCTGCGGATATGGTGGCAGGTATGGATCTCCCTATAATGAGCGTCGGCGTAAGGGAACAGGCGGATATTACTGCCAGCGAGATAGACATCACCACCCGCGGCGTGCAGTTTGATTTTAACTACCGCAATGTTACTTCCCGATTCAATGTTCCCATCCCCGGCCTGTTTTCCGTATTCAATGCAATGAGCGCAGCAGGCATCGCCCTTTCTCTTGGCTGGACGCTGGATTCCATCAAGTACGGCCTTGAGCATATGGTGAGCGTAAGCGGCCGCCTTGAACCTCTTCCCACCGGCAAGAATGAATTCACGGTCCTTTTGGATTATGCCCATACTCCCGATGCCCTTGAGAATCTTCTCAAGACCGTTCGCGGCTTCGCCACCGGCAGGGTGGTTACCCTCTTTGGCTGCGGCGGCGACAGGGACCATGCAAAGCGCCCCATAATGGGCGAGATAGCTGGAAGATTTTCCGATTTTGCCATTGTAACCTCGGATAATCCCCGCTCAGAAAATCCCATGGATATAATCGCCAGCGTGGAAGATGGAGTTAAGAAATCCGGCTGCGAATACATCGTAATAGAAAACCGCAGGGACGCAATAGAATACGCCCTGAAGAACGCAAACAAGAACGACGTAATAATACTGGCCGGCAAGGGCCATGAGAATTACCAGGAGATAAACGGCGGCAAACAGCACTTTGACGAGAAGGAGATCGTTGCAGAGATTCTCGGCCTGTAAGCCCCGGGGAGGAAAACCATGAAACACGCAATATACGCATTGCTGCTCAGCCTTGCAGTGACCATCGCGGCAGGCCCCGTATTCATACCTATGCTGCACAGGCTTAAGTTTGGCCAGAGCGAAAGGGAACTGGGTCCTCAGTCCCATCTGAAAAAGGCCGGCACACCCACCATGGGCGGCATGATGTTCATATTGGGAATCGCAGCGGCAACTTTGGTATTCGGTGCTTCTGCATATGAGCTGGTAATGCCCGCGCTGCTGGTAACGGTAGCCTTTGCGTTGGTTGGTTTTCTGGATGACTTCCTCAAGGTAAAGCGCAGGAACACCGATGGCCTCAGGGCATATCAGAAGATAATCGGCCAGTTTCTCATCGCGGTGATTCTTGCAATATATGCAAAGAACAGCCCCTATGTGGGCAGCTCCATTTACCTTCCCTTCTTTGATGTGGAATGGGAGCTGGGTATTCTGTATATCCCCTTTGTGGTGTTTATAGTTATCGGCACTGTAAACAGCGTAAACCTTACCGATGGATTGGACGGGCTTTCCTCCGGCGTAACGCTGGTATACAGCCTTACCATGACGGTGATTTTCCTCTACATGGCTGCAACGGCCGCAAATCCCGCATCCATGGGACAGGCCCAGCAGACACAGTATGCAGCAGAGCTTAACTCCATGGCCGCATTCTCTGCAGCGGTGGCTGGCGGCGTACTTGGCTTCCTTCGCTACAACAGCTTCCCCGCCAGGGTATTCATGGGAGACACCGGTTCCCTGGCTCTGGGCGGCGCGGTTGCCGCAATGGCAATCTTCTCCCGTTCCGTATTGCTGCTTCCCCTCATGGGTGCATGCTTTGTGGCAAGTGCAGTAAGCGTAATACTGCAGGTTGGTTCCTACAAGCTCCGCAATGGCAAGCGCATTTTCAAGATGGCGCCCCTGCATCATCACTTTGAGCTTCTCGGTCACTCCGAAACCCGCATCGTTGCCGGTTACATGATAGTGACTACCGTACTTTGTCTGGTATGTCTGCTGGCATTCCTATAAATCCGAATATTACTCTTTAACCCATTAGACCCAATGCAGGGAATAATCCCTGCGGTACTCTCAAGTTTATTTGCCGCCCGGTGGCAAGGGTCCGTAGTAAGCCGTGGTTCTTTGGCGCTTGGCACGGCAGGCGGATGCAAGGGGTTTGAGGCAGGACGTGGCTCGCTGCCTCAAGCGCCTTGACTACATCGGGCGGCTCTTTTTTTATTAACATTTCTACATCAGGATATTGTGTGATATAATAAACTTTGGAAATATGTGGGCAGCTGCTCTTTATTTTGGGAGGAAAGCTTATGACTAACGCAAAAAAGACAGCCCTTATCTGCGGTATGGCGAAAAGCGGCATTGCGAGCGCAATACTGCTGTATTGCAATGGCTGGAATGTGATAATCAATGACATGAAGGAGGACATTCCCGGCCTTAAGGAAGCCCTCTCCCATATAGAATACAAAAACGAACTGGGCAAGGATCCAGAAACCCTTCTTGAGGGAGTGGATATGCTGGTGCTCAGCCCTGTTATCCCCATATTCAAGCCCTTTGCAGTCAAAGCAAAGGAGATGGGAATAGAGGTGATAGGCGAGATCGAGCTCGGCTATCGCTTCTGCAGCAGGGAAAGCCGCTTTGTCTGCATAAGCGGCACAAACGGAAAAACCACAACCACAGCCCTCACCGGCGAGCTTTTCAAGGCAGCAGGTGAGAATACCTTTGTTCTAGGCAATATCGGCATACCTATAACCGAGAAGGCAATGGATGTGCACAGCGGCGACACAGTCGTAGCGGAGGTTGCTGCGCTGCAGCTTGAAAGCATAGTGGAATTCCGTCCAAATGCCTTCGGTATGCTGAATATCACGGAAGACCACCTGAACCGTTTCCAGTATAAAATGGAAAACTACATTGCAGCAAAATGCCGCGGCTTTGAAAACCAGACGCCTGAGGATTTTGCGGTGCTCAATTATGACGATGCCACCGTACGGAACATGGCAAAGCTTACAAGGGCAAGGGTGGTATATTTCTCCCAGAAGCAGCAGCTTGAGGAGGGTATGAGCATAGTGGACGGCCGCATGGTATGGCGGCTGGACGGCAAGGAAATAACCCTCATCCACAGAAACGAACTTAGAATCCCCGGCGACCACAACCTTGAAAACGCCATGTGTGCCGCCTCATTGGCTCTGTGCATGGGCCTTGATGCTGAAGCAGTATGTAATGGCCTGCGTTCATTTGGCGGCGTAGAGCACCGTATAGAGTTCGTGCGTGAGGTTGACGGCGTACGGTATATCAACGATTCCAAGGGTACAAATCCCGATTCCACCATAAAGGCTGTGCAGGCCATGGACAGGCCAACTGTGCTTATGCTGGGCGTGGGAGATTATGATAAAAAGAGCGATTTCGTTCCCCTGTTTGAGGTGTTCGGAGATACCGTAAAGGCGGTTATCGCTTCCGGCTGCAATATACCTGCCATAAAGGATGCCGCAAAGCGCACCGGATACGGCAGCGTTGAAGAATGGTATGGAGACTTTGAAGGCATGATTCGCCGGGCAGGCCAGCTTGCAGGCCCAGGAAGCACCGTTCTTCTTTCTCCCGCGGCGGCAAGCTGGGGACAGTTTGACAACTTTGAGCAGCGCGGAGATATTTTCAAGGATATAGTGAATAAACTTTAATCACGGAATACATCTGCCACGGAAAGGAGGCGCAGCAATGGAAAGCAAAAAGCCCGCACGCAAGGGACAGATGGACTTTGCCCTGTATATCATAGTTCTGCTGCTGTGCGCCTTTGGTCTGGTAATGGTATTCTCCGCCAGCTATTACTATGCCCAGAATAATCCGGATTTGGGTTATGACGGCATGTACTATCTTAAAAACCAGGCAAAGTTCCTCATAGCAGGCCTTGGCATGATGATAGCCTTGTCCCATATCGACTATCATTTCTGGGAAAAGCTTCGGACGGTCGCCCTGCTGCTTACTATTGTGCTGATGATTGCAACGGTATTCTGGGGCGAGGAAATAAACGGCGCAAGACGCTGGCTGGATATTTTCGGCCTGTTTACATTCCAGCCCTCAGAGCTTGCCAAGTTTGCCCTGATATTGTACATGGCATCCTTTATGGCACGGCACCCTGCCAGAATGAAGGACTTTGTTCACGGCATAGTCCCGCTGCTCATCATTATGTTCACCATCTGCGTAACGCTGCTTATGCAGAGAAATATGTCCATGATGATGATCGTTATGATTATCGGCTTTGTTATGCTGTTTGTGGGCGGGGCGGATATCCGTCATCTGGTGGGTCTTTGCCTGATGGCTGTCCCAGTGTTCTTTGTTGCGGCTTCAATGGAAGAATACCGCTGGGCACGCCTTACCATATTCACCAATCCCTGGGCAGATCCTCAGGGCAACGGCTATCAGCTGATACAGTCGCTTTATGCGCTGGGCAGCGGCGGTCTTTTCGGCAAGGGACTGAATTTTTCCACCCAGAAGCTATTGTTCCTTACATACGGCGAAAGCGACTTTATCTTTGCCATAATAGGCGAGGAACTGGGCTTTGTGGGCTGCGTAGTGGTAATTGCGGCATACTTTTTCCTCACCTGCCGGGGCATACGCATTGCGGCCCGCTGCAAGGATAAATTCGGCAGCCTGCTTGCTGCGGGCATAACCAGCGTTCTTGCGCTGCAGGCCGCGGTAAACATAGGCGTTGCAACCAGCTCTGTGCCTCCTACCGGCCAGACCCTGCCCTTTATCAGCGCAGGCGGCACATCACTTATAATATTCATGGCAGCGGTAGGCATACTGCTGAATATTTCAAGAAATACAGAAGCGATATAATACACCCATTCGGCTATTTCCGCATACAATGGATTGTACCGCCAAGGCGGAGCGGGAGGAGCTGAATGGGCAGATTCATCATAGAGGGAGGATATCCCCTCAGCGGCATATTGAAGGTGCAGGGAGCGAAGAACGCCGCCCTGCCAATCCTTGCGGCAGGAATAATGAGCCGCGGGGAAATAACCCTTACAAATTGTCCTGCCATAAAGGATGTGGACAATATGCTGGAAATACTGACGGAGCTTGGCGCGGGAGCAGAGCGGCAGGGGGATACCGTCAGGCTGCATTCAGCCAATGCCAGCCGCTCGGTAATGCCGAACAGGTTGTCCAAGGAGCTGCGTTCTTCCATATTCATGCTGGGGCCGCTGCTGTCACGCTTCGGGCGGGCGGTGTGCACCTATCCCGGCGGCTGCGAGATAGGCCACAGGCCCATTGATCTGCATCTGAGGGGCCTTGCGGCGCTGGGGGCGGATATACGGGAAGAGCGGGGCAGGATAGTATGCGAAGGGAAGAATCTTCACGGTGCGGATATACACCTTGACTATCCCAGCGTAGGCGCTACGGAAAACATAATGATGGCGGCGGCTTCCGCAAAGGGGACTACCTGCATAACCAATGCCGCACGGGAGCCTGAGATAGAGGACCTTCAGAATTTTCTGAATACCATAGGCTGCCGTATATCCGGAGCAGGCACATCCACCCTTTACATTCAGGGAGGTATGGAGCATGTGCCATCTGCGGCATACAGGATAATGCCGGACAGGATAGCGGCAGGAACGCTGCTTTGCGCCGTTGCGATTGCAGGGGGATGTGTTACTCTTACTGATATATGCTGCGATCACATGGGGGCAACCCTTGCAAAGCTCAGAGAAGCGGGCTGCGGCCTTGTGCAGAATGAAAACTCACTTACCGCAACCATGACAGGCAGACCCCGGGAAATAAAACTCATCGAAACATTTCCGTATCCCGGATTCCCCACGGATATGCAGGCTCAGTTTTTCGCTTTGTGCACCGTGGCGGACGGGACCAGCGTAATAGTAGAAAACCTTTTTGAAAACAGATTCAGACACTGTGCAGAGCTTGCAAAGATGGGCGCATCAATTACCCAGAAGGACAGAACCGCCATAGTGCGGGGCGTGGAAAAACTGTCCGGGGCAAGCGTATCCGCAAGGGATCTTCGCTGCGGCGCGGCGCTCACCATTGCGGGTCTTGGCGCAGAAGGGATTACGATAGTAGAAAATACCGAACTTATAGACAGGGGTTATGGGGAACTGGACAAAGAACTGAGTTCTCTTGGAGCCCGCATTACGAGGGAAGATGGCTAAGAGAAAAACCAGAATAGTAAGGGAAAGCAGAAACAAGGGCGGGCAGGATACCGCCCCGGTTTCCGTGTCCCATATTGATCTGGACAGGGTGAAAGCCCGCTATGCCGGAAAGGCCCTCCCTCAGGATGATGAGTATTTTGAAGAATACGACGGGGATTATAATGAGGATGGACATGTTTCCCGCCGTGTTGCAGACAGCGACAGGGAGCTGAATATTTTCGGCGAACAGGATGAATATGACGAGGATATGCCCGGAGAACGCAGAGGGCTTATGCTGGCGTTCCTTGGTGCTATGCTTATAACTGCGCTGGTGGGGCTGTATCTGCTGCTGATAGTGGATACCATTAAGGTGGGCGGCAACAATACTCTGGAAAAGGGCGAAGTGCTGACCATTGCCGGCCTTAATCCGGGCGAGCATCTGTGGTTTGCGGATATAGGCGGCGCAAGGGCGAGGCTGCTTGCAGACCCCATGATAAAAGAAGCGGCTGTAAAGCGGATATACCCGGATACCATTTCCATAATTATCACGGAGCGCAGGCCTGCCGCGGCAATACTTTCCGGCGGCACAGTGGCGGTAATAGATGCTGACGGGTGCGTAATTGAGATAGCTTCCAATGTGCCGGAAGACATGGTGGAAGTGTATGGCGTAAGCTCATCCGGCTTTACCGCAGGACAGGATCTCAGCGAGGATTCGCGCTTTAATGCGGATGCCCTTCTTGAGATGCTGACAGTTCTTTCAGATCAGAATATTTTGGGCATAATAGACTATATCGATATGTCTCAGCCCCTGAGGATAGAGATGAGCACCGTTTACGGCATACATGTAAACGTGGGTCAGGCGGAAAATATAAGAGAAAAGCTTATAAACCTTCCCGTGGTTATTTCCAAGGTAATGGAAATGGGCTATCAGGGCGGAACAATAGACCTTGCTGTGCTGGGAGACCCTGTATATACACCCCAGGCAGCGGAGCCCGAACCCGAAGAAACAGCTGTGCCCGAGAACCCGGAGGATACGGGCGGCGGACAAGCCCCTGAAAATACCGCCCTGCCCGAAGCAGCTCCCATGCCTCAGCCTGCGGCCACACCCCAGCCCGTTGCGGGCGGAAATACCGGCCAGAACGGCTTCAGCGGATAAAAAATATACAACACTATTGCACAAAATATAGTGGTGTGGTATTCTTAAACTACTATTAAATGTATTTGTAATGTGCCGTAGTATGAGTAGGGGCGTTATGGAGGAAGAATGATGCACAATACCGCCATACTCGATATTGGAAGCTCAAAAGTCATATGCCTGATATGCAGCGCCGAGGGAAGGGACAGCATAACCGTCCGCGGCGCAGGCGTAAAGGAATACGATGGCTTTGTGGGCAACAGGTTTGCGGATGAGCAGCAGTTTGCCAACGCCGTGGTGGATTCCATAGCCATGGCAGAGGGCGAAGCCCGCGTTCGCATAAAGGACCTTTCTGTTGGGGTACCTGCTTCCTTTTCAAAGCTGGTGCTGCAGGAAGGCAGCGCGGAGGTAACATCCCGCTCAGGCCGTATCACCGCAGATACAATAGACGATCTTA
>JAZNUG010000052.1:0-8191 GCA_045592165.1 Clostridia bacterium
ATTGCGGGAGGAGGTGAAGTCCACCTTGTTCTCAACGATGTTGCGTACGCCAACGGCGGAGATCATGCCGTAAAGCACCAGAGATACGCCGCCGATGGTGGCGGTGGGCATTACGGAGATGAGGGCGGCGAACTTGGGGCAGAAGGAGAACACTATGGCAAAGCAGGCGGCAAGGCGGATCACGCGGGGGTCATACACCTTGGTGAGGGCCAGAACGCCGGTGTTTTCGCCATAGGTGGTGTTGGCGGGAGCGCCGAAGAGGGATGCAAGGGCGGTGGCAAGACCGTCACCAAGCAGGGTGCGGTGGAAGCCGGGATCTTCCATGAAGTTCTTTTCGCAGGTGGAGCTGATGGCACAGATGTCGCCGATGTGCTCTACCATGGTGGTTATGGAGAGGGGAACTATGGTCAGCACTGCGGTGAGCAGCAGAGCACTGTCCACTTCGCCTGCAAACAGACCGAATACGGTGTTTTCAAACTGGAAGGGAGCGCCGATCCATGCGGCTTCCTTTACGGGGGTGAAGTCCACGAGGCCGCATACGGCAGCCACAACGTAGGAAGTTACAAAGCCCATCAGTATGGGGATGATCTTTATCATGCCCTTGCCCCAGATGTTGCAGATGATAACAACGGCTATTGCCAGCAGAGCAAGCCACCAGTTTGCGGCACAGTTATCAATAGCGGAGGGGGCGAAGGAAACGCCGATGCAGATGATGATGGGGCCGGTAACAATGGGGGGGAAGAAGCGCATTACCTTCTTTACGCCGAATACCTTGAAGCAGGCGGAGAGAAGCACATACATCAGACCTGCGATCATAACGCCGAAGCAGGCATAAGGCAGCAGGTGAGCCTCGCCGTTGGGGGCGATGGCGGCGTATCCGCCGATAAAGGCAAAGGAGGAGCCCAGGAATGCGGGGACCTTGCCCTTGGAAAGGAAGTGGAACAGCAGGGTGCCGAGACCTGCAAACAGCAGAGTTGCGGAAACGCTCAGGCCGGTGAGGGCGGGAACCAGAACAGTTGCGCCGAACATGGCGAACATATGCTGGAAGCCCAGTACGAACATTCTGGGCTTACCCAGAGTGCGTGCATCGTAAATAGGGCCGTTGATGGGATTGCTGGACATTTGGAAAAACCTCCTGTAACAAATGAATGTATAATTTCTCCCCCGGCGATATGCCGGGATAAATGATGCGGCACCGTCCGGCAAACTGCGGACAAATCTTCATTATACTATCACGGCAAGGGGCGATTCGCAACAAAAATATGAAGCTTTTTTATAGCAGAATACCCACAATTTACGCATGCCTGGCAGTACGGATTTTGATGGAAGAAAGTGGAAGGATTATCTAAACCCACCCGCCGCCCCTTTAATGTACCTTTGCCTTCCTCCGCGCCGTGAGGGGCCGGGATCGTCTCTCCAAATACAAAAAACCACTCTGAATGAGCGGCTTTTGTACATCGTTGTAAGGTGATGGGATTTTAATTATATTTCGCTTTTCTTTCTCTTTTTGCTTCTTTTTCTTCTTTCTTTTCTCGTGAAAAGAAAGAGAAAAAGAAGGGATAAAACATAGCTTTACTTATGCCCGTGCTTATACAGCTGCCTGTTGTCCAGCGCCCACTGGCGCTCGGTGAATTCTCCGTCGTTTACGGCGGCAAGGGCGTCGTACATTTCAAACATGCGGGAATCCAGCACGTCCACCTGGGAAACGATCTCCGCCTCAGGGAACATGGGCCCCTTGGGGGAGCCGTACTCGGGCACGCCGTGATGGCTGAGCAGCATATGCTGTACAAGCTCCTTTGTGCCGGGGTCGATCATAAGCTCTGCGGCGGCCCGCTCCACAATGGCAACGCCCATATTGATATGGCCGATAAGCTGGCCGGGGGTGCTGTATCCTGCGGCAAGGCCCAGCTCGCCCACGGTAAGCTCAGGCACCTTGGCAACGTCGTGAAGTATTATGCCGGTGGAAACAAGCTCGCGGCTGAGGGAGGGATAAAGCTGGCAATATATATCGCATATGCTGTCCGCTACCCGGAGCATGGTGTAGGTGTGGTAAAGAAGCCCGCCCCGCATTGCGTGATGAAGCTTCAGGGCAGCGGGATAGCGGAGCAGCTGCTCATGATGCTCGCGGAGTATGTACTGGGTGAGCATGCGCAGGTCGCCGTCCGTAAAGGATTCGGTGCGTTTGATGATCTCGGAGTACATGAATTCCGGATCGAGGGGAGCGCAGGGCACAAGCAGGGACATATCCGCTTCCCCTTCCTTTGCAGGGCGGATCCGGTCGATCTTGAGCTGCTCGGTGTCCTTCCATACGTTTACCGTGGCCCGTACTTTTATGATGCTGTCAGGCTGATATACCCCATGCTGCTCCATGTTGTAGTCCCACAGCTTTGCGGATATTTCTCCGCCTGCATCCCCCAGCACAAGGTCAAGGTAATCGCTGCCCTTTACGTTGCTGCGCACGGCGGCGCTTTTTACTATGCAGAAGCCCTCCACCTGATTGGTGGCGGTGTTTATAACGTTGTTGAGTATGTTTATGCGGCCCATGGTTTTCCTCCGATGGTTAGTTGTCTTTTTTCATATTATACCATATGACCGACCCGTTTTGGCACATGAGAGGATAGCAGATAAAAAAATTTGCATTTAACATTGTAAAAAATAAGCAAAGCCTCGGCGGTTTTCTTGACAAAGGGGTGGGGGCTACATATAATTATTGTACCTATGCAAGGCATTAAGGAGGATATTAAAACATGGCAGAAGTGCGTCTTACCAAAGAGGGCGTTGAAAAATACGAACAGAGACTGGAATACCTTAAAACCACCGGCCGTACCGAGATAGCGGAGCAGATTCAGATCGCCCGTTCCTTCGGCGACCTCAGCGAAAACGCCGAGTATGACGCCGCCAAGCTGGAGCAGGCCCGCATGGAGTATGAGATCGTGGAAATCGAGGCCATGCTCCGCAATGTTGTAATTATAGACGAAGAAAACATCAGCACCGATGTTGTAAACGTGGGCAATACCATCCGCGTGCTCAACAAGGCCATTAATAAGGAAATGACCTTCCAGATCGTGGGCAGCGCCGAGGCCAATCCCCGTGAAAACCGCATCTCCAATGAGTCCCCCGTAGGCGCAGGTCTGCTGGGCCATAAGCTGGGCGAGGTTGTTACCGTAAACACCCCCGGCGGCGCAAGCGACTTTGAAATACTTGAGATCAGCAAATAAAAACTACATTATTATATAAAGAGGGAATTATGGCAGAAGAGAACATCCCCGTAGTGGAAAAGGAAATAACCGAGGAGGAGCTTTCCGAGCTGCTGCAGATACGCCGCGATAAGCTCAAGGCGCTTCAGGATGCAGGCATGGACCCCTTCGAAAAGGTGCGCTATGACCAGCAGTATTACAGCACCGATATTCTCAACAATTACGAAGAGATGGAAGACAAGGTGGTAAGCCTTGCAGGCCGTATGATGTCCAAGCGCATTATGGGTAAGGCCAGCTTTACCCACATACTGGACTATAAGGGCGGCATACAGATATATGTAAAGCGCGACGATATAGGCGAAGAGCCCTATGCCCAGTTCAAGACCTATGACATCGGTGATATCATCGGCGTAGTGGGTAAGGTATTCAAGACCCGCACCGGCGAAATCAGCATCCATGCGGAAAAGCTGGAGCTGCTGAGCAAGTCTCTGCGCCCTCTGCCTGAAAAGTTCCACGGCCTTAAGGACCCCGAGCTGCGCTACCGTCAGCGTTTCGTAGACCTTATCGTAAATCCCGATGTGCGCGATACCTTTGTAAAGCGCAGCCTTATCATCTCCGAGATCCGCAACAGGCTCAACAACAAGGGCTTCATCGAAGTGGAGACTCCCGTGCTGAATACCACCGCTTCCGGTGCATCCGCACGCCCCTTCATCACCCACCACAACAGCCTGGATCTGGATATGTACATGCGCATAGCCACCGAGCTGCATCTTAAGATGTGCATCGTGGGCGGCCTTGAAAGGGTATATGAAATCGGCCGTATCTTCCGCAATGAGGGTATGGATGCCACCCATAATCCCGAATTCACCACCATTGAGCTGTATCAGGCATATACCGATTACAACGGCATGATGGAGCTTAGCGAGGACCTTATCTCCCATTGCTGCCAGGTTGTAAACGGCACCACAAAGATAAACTATCAGGGCAATGAAATCGACCTGACCGCTCCCTTCCGCCGCATCTCCATGAATGATGCCGTTAAGGAACAGACCGGTGTTGACTTTATGTCCCTTACCGATGAAGAAGCCCGCGCAGAAGCAAAGAGGCTGCATATCGAGATAGAGGACAAGACCGCCACCAAGGGCAAGGTGCTTGCAGAAGCCTTTGACGAGTATGTTGAAGATAAGCTTATCCAGCCCACCTTCATCATCGACTACCCCGTGGAGATCTCTCCCCTGTCCAAGCGCAAGCCCGGAGCTTCCCATCTTACCGAGCGCTTTGAACTGTTCATCGCCGGCCATGAGTATGCCAATGCATTCTCCGAGCTCAACGATCCCATCGACCAGCGTGACCGTTTTGTTCAGCAGGCCATGGAGCGCGCCAAGGGCGATGACGAGGCCATGATGATAGACGAAGACTTCTGCCTCGCTCTGGAATACGGCATGCCCCCCACAGGCGGTATCGGCATCGGCATTGACCGTCTGGTAATGCTGCTGACCGACAGCGCCACCATCCGCGACGTGCTGCTGTTCCCCACCATGAAGCCAATAGCCTAAGGGCTTTTCGTCCAAATGCTTTTGGCATTTGGGCGATATGCGCCGCAATGCTTGCGCAAGGCGGCGATTGGAATCCCTTCGGGAGCTTTACATGATTTGCCTATGGCGGCTGCGGCTGCCACCGGGCGGCAAATCATGATAGGAATCAAAGCCTTGCGGCTTTGTTCCGCATTTGACGCGCATGTCGCCAAATGCGGATTAAAAGCTTCCGCACATGCCGTCAGAGCCGGAATAAAGCGGTGGATGAGCAAATCCGATGTGCATGCCGCCGAAAGCGGATTGAAAGCCTATGCGGCTTCTCCGCAGATGCGGTTACCCTAAACCTGCGTTCTTTCGACAAAGATATGAATTTATTATTAAAATGATGGCTTCATGCTTTGCGGGAAACAGGACGATGTGATATCATACAGTGTAGTGAAATAATAAACGATAGGCGATTATGCCTTACAGGAGGATATAACCTTAATGAAGAAGATCCTTGCTATTGCAATGGCTGCCCTTACTCTGCTGGCCGTTGGCTGCTCCAAGCCCGCCGAAGAGGTAATTACCATCGAAACCATAGCCACTCCAGAGCCTGTGGTTACCCCCAATGTACCCGAAGTTACCCCCACCCCCGAGGTGTTTGTACCTTCCTATACCGAGAAGATTACCGCTCACAGGGGCAAGAATGACGAAACCGTAGGCTGGATCGCCATTCCCGGCACCGTTATCGATTTCCCCATCATGTTTGACAGCGAAGGCAAGCTGAACTACGCTTACAAGAACGATATGGGCGAAAAGGACGAACTGGGATCTGTATACTGCCACTTCAACATTGCATCCGCCGATTCCATGGGCGTAGGCCAGAACCTTATCGTAACTGCCCATAACAACCGCGTTGCATACTCCAAGGGCAACTTTGCCGATGGCTTCTTCCATGAGCTCCATCACATCCAGTCCGTAAACACCGGCAAGACCAACTGCGGCTTTGACGAAAACGACAGGACCTGCTCCGTAACTCTGGATGCAGCATCCCTGCCTGATTTCAGCACCCCCGAAGGACGCATCTGGGAAATCTCCTTTGACGGCATCGATGCCGAATGGGAAGTATGGGCAATGTACGAAGTAAAGGAAGACGAGCCCGATGTAACCCTGTATTACAATACCTGGTGGCCCGCTGACTATAAGGATGCCAAGTACGAATACGTTGAGCCCGATGCTGCTTTCGTTCAGAGCTGGATCGACAAGCAGATCAGCCGCAGCGAATACGCCTTCGGCACCACTCCCGCAGTTACCGATCAGTTCATGACCATTTATACCTGCGGCGATAATCATGACTCCAGCGATGCCCAGTCCCGTCTGTACTTCTTCCTCAGGCAGGTAAATCCTGCTTCTGCCAAGTTCGGCGGCGCTGAGGCTGCTCCTCAGGCATAATCTGCTAACAAAGCGACCAAAGGGGGGATGTGTTTTTCGCACACCCCCTGTTTGTACAAATATACGCCCTGTATTGGGCGGCCCTTTGACCATATCATGCCTGCATGGCAGATAGGGAGGACAGAGAGTATGAAACGATTGATTACGGGAATAATGGCTGCCGCCATGCTTTTTACCCTGGGCTGCGCTCCCTCTGCGGGGGAGAACAAGCCCGGTGAATTGATGGTGACCGTTATTGAAAACACCCCTCTTGTGGAGGTGGAAAGCACTCCCGATCCGGAAACGGCGGTTGTCGATGCGCCGCAGTCCGGCTATTCCTTCCCTCATCTGGATAAGCTGTATGAGGCCCGTAATATAAACAGGGACGTTGTGGGATGGATAAATATCCCCGGCACCAATATCGACTATCCCATACTGTACGGCGAGCAGTGGTTCTATGCCGACCGGGATATCAATATGGAGAAGAACTCCATAGGCTCTGTTTACTCTCATCTCAATATGGCCAGCTATGAGGAATATGGCGTGTCCCAGAACCTTGTTGTGGCAGCCCAGAATGCCCGCCTTACAGGCACACTGTTCCATCAGCTCCATCATATTCAGGAGGCCAACCTGGGCCATTCAAACTGCGCTTACAGAAAGTGTAACCAGGAACTGGATACAACCGTACTTCCTGATCTCCATACCCCCGAGGGACGCACATGGGATATATCCGTCTGCGGCATAGATGCCCGCTGGGAAGTGTGGTCCATGTATGAAGGCGGCCCGGATATGAAGGAAGAGCTGGAATACTACAATACCTGGTTCATTCTCCATGACAGGCATATCCCCAAGACCGAGCAGGATGTTCAGAACTGGATTGACGATCAGCTCAAGCGCAGCCAGATAAAATTTGGTGTTGAGGTAAGCACCTCTGATCAGTTCCTTACCCTGTATACCGCAGGAGACAGCAAGGATTCCGATGAAACCCATCTGTTCTTCTTCCTCAAGCAGGTTGAGCCGGTATCTGTAAAGTTCAAGGGCGGACTCATTTCGGATATCCAGAGCGAAGGATAGCAGAAACTACATATCTATATAATAAGAAGAGACGCGAAAGCGTCTCTTTTGCTGTATCTGCAGGAATATTTTAAATATAGTCAGTGCATTATATGCTAGGTGTGCGGGCAGCACAAAGCAGGGATTATTGCCGGTTTTCGGATGGTTGCGGGACTTATGGGGGAAATTCAAAAAAGAATGCTGCATATAAAATATACAAAACGAAAAAACGAGAAAAACGGAGAAAAAGAGAGATAAAATGAAAAACAGATAGAAATAAGGATATGGGCAAATAGAAATATGAAAACACAATAGAAAATAGCTGAATATCGAAAAAACAGGAGTTGTGCTGAGCGGTCGTTTTTGATAAGATATAACACGTTCCGAACAAACGGGACGCGCACCTTGAAAACTATATAGTGCAAAGTAGAAAGAAGAAGAGACGAAACGCGATTTTTTTGAGAAGCAGCCAAAGCAGTACAGCCTGAAAGAGTACTGCAGAGGTTGAGATGAGAGATCATCAAAGGCCAGATAATTTAGAAGAAAATGAGCGAGCATGAAAAATGCTTGATCAGGATTTAAACTCAAGAGTTTGATCCTGGCTCAGGACGAACGCTGGCGGCGTGCCTAACACATGCAAGTCGAACGGAGTTAATGATTTCGGTTATTAACTTAGTGGCGCACGGGTGAGTAACGCGTGAACAACCTGACCTTCAGAGGGGGATAACACCTGGAAACAGATGCTAATACCGCATGAGACCACAGCCCGGCATCGGGGAGGGGTCAAAGGAGCAATCCGCTGAAGGAGGGGTTCGCGTCCCATTAGGTAGTTGGTGAGATAACAGCCCACCAAGCCGACGATGGGTAGCCGAGCTGAGAGGCTGATCGGCCACACTGGAACTGAGACACGGTCCAGACTCCTACGGGAGGCAGCAGTGGGGAATATTGGGCAATGGGCGCAAGCCTGACCCAGCAACGCCGCGTGAGGGAAGA
>JAZNUG010000053.1:0-1886 GCA_045592165.1 Clostridia bacterium
ATATGCGCCGAGGAATTACAGGCACACCCCGAGCTGATAATGCCCTTGCTCAATGAGCATGCCACGGAGCTGATCGATATTACGGGATACCGCTCCTGCGGCGGCGCTTTTATGCTGCTGGACGCAACGGTAAATCCCGACGGGGAAAATGCCGAACATTCCCGGGCGGGCATATTTATAAAAAAGACCCAGCCCACATCCACCCAGGCGGTAGGTGTAAAGCTGCACTATCTGAGGGGCCCTGCGGATATCGCCCGGCACAACGGCATACAGCTCCTTGGTCAGTGGAAAATGGAATTTGACACCTATGGGCAGGAGGTTTTTGAGCAGGTAATGGAAACCGCCCGAAACAACCCTGACCTACCCCTCTCCCGCTTGTATTACTGGACGGGGCGGGTGACCCTCAAGGACAACAGCGAGGCGGGCTTCCTGCTGTGTGTACCCCTTCGCAGCGAGGATGGAACGGTATTCGGCCTGTGCGGCGTAGAGGTCAGCGACAGGATGTTCAAGTCGCTGTATTCTCCCACCACAGGCAGGTATGAAAACGCCTTTGCTGTGGCGGCTCCCGCCGAGGATGGGAGCCTACTTACATCCAATGGCCTTATAGCCGGTAACTACTACCTTACCGGTAGCCGTATGGAGCATGACCTTGCCCTTACAGGCAATGAAAAGGGCTTTTTCGTATTCCAATCGGATGAGGGAGTGTACGGCGGAAGGGTAAAAGACCTCAGGCTGTATCCCGCAGGCTCTCCCTATGAGGGGCAGCAGTGGGCGGCAGCTGTGCTGATGGGACAGGATGCCCTGAAAGCTGCTGTTGCGGGAAACTCGCTGTATCTGGTGCTGATAGTGGCTGGGCTGCTCGTCATAAGCATAATAGCCTCAGTGGTGATAAGCAGGCATTACCTCAAGCCTGTTACGGCGGCCTTTGACAGGGTGCGCAGCAGTGCATACCATGAGACAGACCCTGCGCCATATCTTGAGATAAACGACTTTTTAGAGTTCCTTGCCCAGAAGGACAGGGAGCATGAGGAGGAAGTAAAGGAGCTTAGCCGCAGACATAAGGATGCTCAAAGCGAAGCGGACAAAGCGCAAACCGAGCTTGCACGTATTGCTGATCGCAGGATGAGGGAGATAGACCCGGACAGCTTTGCCCTGTTCCTGGAAAACCTCAAGAGCCTTACCCGCAAGGAGAGGGAGGTGTTCGAACTGTATCTTGAGGGAAAGAGCGCAAGGGAAATAGTTGAGCTGATGGGCTTTACGGACAACGCCCTCAAGTTCCACAACAAAAACCTTTACAGCAAGCTGGGTGTCACCTCCCGCAAGGAACTGCTGCTGTATGCGGCGCTGATGGAGCAGGAAAAGAGAAAGGGCGATACAGTGCGCTGATTACGCACAAAAAGCAGCCCGAATGTGTGAGTTATATCCGGACCGGAGGTGTACACTCTTAAGCTCACAGGCGATACGCAAATGTTTCGTTTTGATCATTCTGTGAACATGCCTTCAAAAATCGGTATTTTTATGGGCAGAATTACTATCTTTAGGCGCGTCAGAAATTATCATCCTCTCCTGAATTCCTACGATTGGAACGACTGCCTTTCCGTGGAGACCACAAAAACCGAAAAGGTCGTCACGCTGTGGGCGTATGTAGGACAAGAGGAAAGATTGATGGTTACCATGACGGACGAGCAAAAGGGACTGTTTTTCAGCTATAATGATTGTATCCAGGAGTTTAACACACTGCGAGCAAGAAATCCCCGACCTCTACAGGTGGCGGGATGAATTGCGGATAACGCAGTGTTGTTTCCTGTGTGGAAACATGGTATAATATAAATAAAATTTGTTCTATATGAGCGGCATAGACATCCGCTCTGAAGGGAGGAAAAATG
>JAZNUG010000054.1:0-9134 GCA_045592165.1 Clostridia bacterium
TCCACATTGCGGTATTTGTTGCGGAACTGGGCGTTGGCGTTGTCCTTTATGGATTCTATCAGCTCGTTTGTAAAGGTTTCGCTGGTAACGTAGGTTATGCGGTAGGTGGGGTGGGCAGCCTTGATGTGGTTGCCGATGGCATGCATAAGGTGAGTTTTGCCGAGACCTACATCGCCGTATATGAACAGAGGGTTGTATGCGGTGGCGGGATTGTCTGCAACGGCCTTTGCTGCTGCGTGGGCAAGGTTGTTGTTGCCGCCGATAACAAAGCTGTCAAAGGTGAATTTGGGATTCAGCAGGGTATCCTCCCGGCGGGATTCCTCCTCCTTGAGACGCATATACTTCTCCCGCTCATCCGCAGGCACGAAGACAATGCGGTATGCTGCGCCGGAGGTATCTGCTATTGCAGAGGTGACAGGGGCAGTATAAAGATTGCGCAGGGTATCCAGCGCCATGTCGCCGCTGTACGTGAAAACCAGAGCGTCGTTGAGCACGCACAGCGGCTCAAGACCCTCTATCCACAGCTGATAGCTCATGGCGGTCATGCTCTTTTTTATTATTGGCTGGGCGTTTTCCCAGAGCTGATTAAGATCCATGGTTTCGTTCATGTTACTAACCCCTTGTTGAAAAAGTTATCAACATTGTTGATAATTTTGTTGAAGACAACAAAAAGCCGCAATGGGCTTTTGTATCGGTACAGCGTATTTATAATATGTAAGAAATTGCTGCAGGGGCCCTGCCCCAATCGCAACACATAAATCATAACAAATTTGCCATGGGCAGGCAATAGCCATGGGGTATCTATTTTTCTTCCTTTGTGATTTTGCCTGTGATAGGTACACAATATGTAGTGTTGGCAGGGAAAAGAATTTTTTATAGCTAAAAAGGGGTGAAAATCAGCTTATTTTCCTTGACATTCATCTGTGATTTCTTATATAATCTAGAACTGACGGTTTGCGTAAATGGCCGAGTGCCCCGGCGCACCGGCTTAAAATATGAATTGATTGGAAAGAGGTGCAAGAAATGCTTCAGACTTACCAGCCCAAAAAAAGGCAGCGCAAGAAGGTTCACGGTTTCCGTGCCCGCATGGCCACCAAGAACGGCCGCAACGTTCTGGCCCGCAGAAGGCTCAAGGGAAGAAAAAGGTTGTCCGCATAATAAATATGGCTTTGACTTAGGTCACGGCAAGCCGAGCGCGAGCTTTGAGCTTGCCGTACGTTTTTAAGGACGATTTTTTTCGACAGAATGCTTTTGCATTCATGGTCTTACGACCAACACGGGGCTGTGCCCCGAACACTCGCAAAGGAAAACCATCAAGGTGAAACGCTGTTATTCCCTCAAGCGGAATAAAACCTTCCGCTATGTATACCGCAGGGGCAAATCCGTGCCCTCCCGCATGCTGGTGATGATTTACAATAAATCCAAAACCGGCATGGTGAAGGTGGGATTTTCAGTCAGCAAAAAAATCGGCAACAGCGTTACCAGAAACCGCGTGAAGCGCAGGCTCAGGGAAGCCTTCCGTCCCTTGATACCCGAGATTATGCCGGGTTATGATATTATCTTCATTGCGCGAGAGGCGGTTGTGGAGGCGGAATTCGACTCCATCGGACGCAGCATGTACGGCATGCTGCGTAAAGCCACCCTTTTAAAAAAGCAGAATGAGCAGGATTAGCGAATTTTTAAAGCGCATAATCGTGGAAATGATAGTGGGATATCAAAAATACATATCCCCCCGCTTTCCCGGATGCTGCCGCTATACGCCAACGTGTTCTGCCTATGGCCTGGAGGCTGTCCGGGTCCATGGGCCCTTTAAGGGAACATTGCTGGCGCTTTGGCGCATATGCCGCTGCAATCCGTTTTCAAAGGGCGGCTATGATCCCGTTCCCCCAAAGAAGGGGAACGCGGATTAGTCTCTTACCGAGCGATCCCCCCGACACTGCTTATCGGGGCTGCCCCGCTCAAAGCACACATCACACAAATAACGAAAGCGAGGATTATCCATGCAGGGTGATTTCTTTTTGACTACTTGGTTCCTCCAGGGCATGAAGTGGATATACGGAAACGTAAACAGCGTATTCCTCACCATCCTCATCTGCACCCTGGTACTCCGCTGCTTTACCATCTTCTCTGATATCAAGACCCGCAAGTCCAGCGCTGCAATGGCTGCCATTCAGCCCGAGCTGAAAAAGCTTCAGAAAAAGTACGGCAACGATCCTCAGAAGCTTCAGATGGCCCAGAGCAAGCTCATGAAGGACAACAACGTAAGCATGTTCGGCAGCTGCCTGCCCATGCTGATTACCATGCCCCTGTTCTTCTGCTTCATAGCCGCTTTCCGTTTCTGGGGCTATGAGGAAACCATCCGTCTGCTGGTCAGCGAAAATGCAGAGGAGATTCTTCTTTCCTACAAGTTCCTGTGGGTAAACAACATCTGGCAGGCTGATAACGGCTTTATGCCTGTTATTCAGGAAGGCTCCAAGTTCCTGGCCCAGACCCAGCAGCTTGACAGGCTCCTGTATCTGCAGAACAACCCCGGCGTATGGGAAAAGCTGGTAGAGATTGGCATTGCCGTTCAGGAAAACGGAGCATACCACTTCCTCAATACCGAAGCTGCCATTGCCGCCTATAACACCGCCATGGAGCCCCTCAATGCCGTATACGCCGGCTATAACAACGGCTGGTTCATTCTGCCTCTGCTGGCAGGCGCCACCCAGTTTGTTGCTGCCAAGATCACCCAGATGGGTCAGCCTGAGCAGGATCCCAATGCGCCCGGTGCCAATATGGGCAAGACAATGCTGTGGATGATGCCCATCATGTCCGTTTGGTTCTGCCTTACCTATAATGCGGCCTTTGCCATTTACTGGATTCTCACCAGCGTATTCATGGTAATCGTAAATCTGGTGCTCAACAAGAAGTTCCCCAGAACTCCTGTTCAGCAGGAAGGAGTCGATAAGTAATGGCAAGAACTATTGATGCAACCGGCCGTTCCATCGACGAGGCCATCTTCAACGGCCTTAAGGAATTGGAAATCTCCATCGACGAAGTAGAAATAGACATAATCCAGCAGGAAAGCAAGGGCATACTTGGCATCGGCGCAAAGCCTGCCATAGTTCGCCTGACCGAGAGAGAGCCCGAGGACGTTACCGTTCCCGAGTATCTCAATCCCGAAAATCAGCGCCGCGAGCGCAGCGACCGCCGCGATAAGCGTGACCGCCGCGACAAGCGCGACCGCCGCGAGCGTCCCGAACGCACCGAAAGCAATCAGGGCGAAGAGACTGCCGAAGATGCCGGTGAAACCGCTGAAGCAAGCGAAGAGCGGCGCCGCGAGCGTGGCGAGCGCCGTGACCGCCGCCGCAGAGGCGACCGTGAGCGCAGCGACCGCCGCGAAGCAAAGGAGCCTCCCGAGGGATTTACCGAGGAAGCCGCCCAGGGCAACCCTGCCGCAGAATTCCTCAAGGGTCTGCTGGAGCATATGAAGGTTGAGGGCACTGTACTTGCCAAGGTTGAAGATGAAGGCATCCGCCTGTACATCGATAAGTCCACCATGGGCATGCTGATTGGCCACAGGGGCGAAACCCTGGATGCCATGCAGTATCTTACCAGCCTTGCAGTGAACCGCAACCGCAAGCAGGAAGGCTACACCCGCGTTTCCATCGATACCGAAGGCTACCGTGAAAAGCGCGAAGAGACCCTTGCCCGCCTTGCCCGCAAGATCGCAGGTCAGGTAAAGGCTACCGGCCGCTCCCGTACTCTGGAGCCCATGAACCCCTATGAGCGCCGCGTGCTCCATGCCACCCTTCAGAATCATCCCTACGTTGCCACCCGCAGCGAAGGCGAAGAGCCCAACCGCCGCGTTGTAATCTACCTGAAGGATAAGGCTGAATAACAGGATTTACACCAAAAGCCGCACTTACTGTGCGGCTTTTTTGTATGAAATAAGCGGCACCCGATAGGATGCCGCTTTGTTTATTGTGCTGTATTAAGCTTTTTTCTTGTTTTTGCCGAACAGCTGCTTGCGGAAGAGTATTACGCACATTACCACAAGCAGGGCTATCAGGGCACCCATGGTTATCCATGTCATGGTGGGGGACTGGGGAGCTACGCCCAGCAGCAGGAGCATGGGGAAGCCGAATACTATTGCCCAAAGCTGCTGATAAATCATGTTATTGGAAGCGGGGGTTTCAAAGTAGGGATCCACCTCGCGGAGCAGTATAACGCCGGTGCTTGCGGTGCCGGTGAGCATGCCGTACATGGAGAGGAAAGCTTCATCCCGGTAACCGGAGAACAGGGTGGCGGATACCTTATCCACGAAGAAGTAGGTGGCCACGGCGCCTGCAAAGCACACGAGTATGAGGGGGATGACGAATTCCCTGTGGCTGAAGGCGGAAAGGTCGATGGCAGCGATGGATGCGGTGACCATTATGTCGAACATTACGCCGGCTATGCGGGAGAGCATAAAGTCATTGCAGTATTCTCTGTGCATGATGCCTTTGCTCTTGAAGAAGCGCAGTATGGCTTTGATGATAATTGCGCAGAGGGTGCCGATGAGGAAGTTGAAGCCCCAAATGAGAGGTTTAACAGTACCTACAAAGAAGCCGCCCAGACTGTCCAGTCCCAGGGATACCAGCCACATAAGGGCATATGCTGCCATATAGGTAAGGAATACAAAGCCAAACTGAACAGTCAGCTTATCCAGTGATTCTGCAAGGGGAATTTCTCCCTTGGCGGTGATGGACTGTGCAGAGAGGTTTTCGGTTTCCTCGGAGGTGTCCACAACGCCTATCTTGCGGCCCTTTGCCTTGATTATGTTAAGGTAGATTATGCCGCCTATGCTTGCGCTGACGAAGCCCATTGCCGCAACGCCGAGACCGAAGCTTGTTCCGTTGGGGAAGGGTATATAGTCGGTGGCAGTTTCATAGATATGTCCCCAGTTATATGCCTGACCGGGGCTCTGGCCGTAGCCCATGGGAACCAGCAGACCGCCGCATGCCCAGCTGCCGATAAGATATGCCAGCAGCATGCTGACGGCAAGGCCGACTATGGCCTGCACAAGGTATGTGGCAACTACGGTAACGCCGGTATTGAATACGTCTGTTTTGCCGGTTTTACTCTTGTTGCGGTCGCCGGTTTTGAGGGCCAGCGCAACAAAGCCAAGACCAAGACCGTGATAAGTGAGGGTTTCAAGGGTTATCCTCTTGAAGAAGGATACTCCGGTGATTTTTTCTATAAGTCCGTTTACCAGCAGCACTATAAAGCCTGCCAGAACCGAACTGGGGATGAGGGAACGGCGCAGGGCGGGAATAAGCCTGCGCAACATGTTTGCAAAAAGCATGGAACCCATGAGCATGCCAAGCTCCATCATGAATTCCCATACCTGAGCATCCCAGAAATTCAAGCCGGTGGTCATAAAGGATATCCTCCTTTGTAGTGGAATTTTAGCGTGGGTATTTATTAAAATCAGATTAAATAGTTTAAATACTTTAAGTATTTTTTATATTATAGCACGAAATCCTGCATTTTCAACAGTTCATATTTTGTTAAGTTAAAAAATAAAAATGACAATTAACTTTGCATGACAATGAAGCCCATACATGGTAAAATCATATATGTAGAAGTATGAACATGGCTAAAGGTTCTTCTTTTAGCTGCGTAATATGCAATAAACAAAGGGTAATCCGGGAAGGAGAAAACCATGCAGAGAAAACCCGGCGGCGGCGGCCGCAAAAAGAGAGTAACCGGCGGAGGCGGAAACGTCTTTAAACGGGGCGAAGGAATCAACAGCGGCAGCAGGCCAGGCGGAGCTTCCTCCGGCGGCAGCCGAGGCAGCGGCGATCGTTCCGGCGGTTCATCTCTGGGGCTGATAGCCCTTATCCTCAGCCTTGTTCTGGGCAAGGGAAACAACGGAAAAAAGGGCGGCCTGCTTAAGCGCATAATCGTCCTTATTATAATAATTGCCATTGCTTCTTCAGTTGTGAAGTGCATGGCCGGCGGCGTATCCGGCATGTCCGGCATGCTGGATGATTATACCTCCCAGCAGGGAAGCTATGAGCCTGATCCCGGCTTTACCGTGGTGGAAACCCAGCCTGAGCCCACCCCCCAGCCTGCCACAGCCCCCACCGAAGCGGCTCCCGCAGATACTTCGGTATCCAATCAGGCCCGCGCAAAGCGCACAAAGATACTGGGCAACGGCAAGGATACATATACCGTTATGGTATATATGTGCGGAACCGACCTGGAGAGCAATTACGGCATGGCCACCGCGGACCTCAATGAAATGCTGCACGCGGATATTTCCGAAAATGTGAATATCATCATTGAGACCGGCGGCACCAAAAAGTGGCAGAACACAGTAATCAACAGCAATACCAACCAGATTTATCAGATAAAGAACGAAGGTATTGCAAGGCTGCAGTCTGACATCGGCAAAAAGGCCATGACCAAGGCTTCCACCCTTACTGAGTTCATCGATTACTGCGAAACCAACTTCCCCGCAAACCGCTATGCCCTCATAATGTGGGATCACGGCGGAGGCTCAGCATCCGGCTACGGCTATGACGAGCAGTTCCCCAAAACCGCCATGACGCTGGATGTATTCAACAAGGCTCTCAAGGATGCCGGCTGCGTATTCGATTTCATAGGCTTTGACGCCTGCCTGATGGCTACCCTTGAAACCGCACTGGTTGCGGAGCAGTATGCGGATTACTTCATCGCTTCCGAGGAAACCGAGCCCGGCTGCGGCTGGTATTACACCGGCTGGCTCACCGAGCTTTCCAAGAATACCTCCATGGATACCGTTGCCATAGGCAAGCGCATAATCGACGATTTTACCGTTGCCTGCCGTCAGCAGTCCGCTTCCAATCAGACCACCCTTTCCATTGTGGACCTTGCAGAGCTTGCAGGCACCGTACCTGAGGCATTCAATGACTTTGCTTCTTCCACCATGGAGCTTATCGAGTCTGACAACTACGCAGTTGTATCCAATGCAAGGAGCAGGGCAAAGGAATTTTCCTCCGGCATAAATCAGATTGACCTTATCCACTTTGCGGAAAATATGGGCACCGCTGAGAGCAGAGCCCTTGCAGAGGCCCTGAGGGACTGCGTAAAGTACAATCGCGTATCCCCCTCCCTCAAGAATGCCAACGGTATTTCCATCTTCTTCCCCTATAACCGTCTTTCTTCCATGAGCAGCATGGTGAATATCTATGACGAGATAGGCATGGACGAAACCTATACCGCCTGCATCAGAAGCTTTGCCAGCATGGCATCCGGCGGTCAGCTGGTATCCAGCTCCACCGGTACTCCCCTTGATTCTCTCTTCGGCAGCATGACAGGTAGCGGAAACAGCGCGGATATGCTGAGCACCTTACTTAATTCCGCTCTGTCCGGCTCCTACGGCGGAAGCTCCTACAGCTCCGGTTCCGGCGCATATTCCGCAGGCAACAGCTATGCTGACCTTCTCAGCATGCTGGCTGGCGCAAGCTCCGGCTATTCCTGGATGGATTCCGGCCGCATGATGCAGAGCCAGGATTACTATGCTGAAAACTCTCTGGATGCATCCCGCATGACCGTTACAGACAAGAACGGCTCCAAGGTGCTTCAGCTTACGGATGAGGAATGGGAGCTGGTTCAGGAGGTTGAGCTGAATGTATACGCCGATGACGGCGAAGGCTTTATCGACCTTGGTCTGGATAACACCTATTACTTTGACGATGACCTTGACCTGGTGATGGATTACGATAATACCTGGATCGCAATAAACGGCCAGGTAGTAAGCTACACCATGCAGAGCCACGATATAGACGGCGATACCTATGTTATAACCGGCAGCGTGCCCGCCCTGCTCAACGGTGAGCGTGTAGAGCTGATACTGGTATTCTCCGATAAGGACGAATACGGCACAGTGGCAGGCGCCCGCAAGGTATACGGCGAGGAAGAGACGGATACCGTCATGAGAGGTCTTATCGAGATAAAGGACGGCGACGTAATCGACTTCCTGTGCGATTATTACAGCTATGAGGGCGAATACCTTGATACCTATATGCTGGGAAACCAGATGACTGTGGATGGCGAGCTGTTCATCAGCAATGTGGACATCGGCGAGGTAAGCCCCCTTGTAACCTACCGCCTTACGGATATCTACGGTAACCACTTCTGGACTGAGGCTATCCGGTATTAATACAAAAAAACAAGGAGTAAGAATAAATGGATTACAGGCTTAGCAGAAAAATCATGTGGATAGGCATAGACAGCGGACTGGTGCTGCTTGCCGCCAGCATGTGCTTCAAGAATGAAAAAATCGTGGTCGGCCTTATGATCGCCGCCGTTGCGGTATTTGCCCTTGGCATACTGCAGGCATTTCTGTTCTATAGGTGCCCCAAGTGCGGCTGCCGCCTTATCAGGCACACCGGCGGCATCCCCGAAAACTGCCCCAAGTGCGATGCATACCTTGCGCTGGAAGCAAAATACGAAAACGAGCTGAAACAGCAGCAGGATTCACAGGAATCAGACCAGCAGTAAAAATCAGAATAAAAAATTGCCGCCCCTATGGGCGGCAATTTTTATTGCGATAGAATATTATTGTTTTTCAGCAATGCAGATGAAGGCGGGGCTGTTACCAAACCATCAATCCGCCGGCCTTGTTGCGGTCGATGCGGTAAAGCTGATTGGGCTCGATGAGACCGTCCTTCATGGCCCGGGCGATTTCATCGTATTCGCCGCTCAGCAGCTCAAAATCGGAAGCCACGAAGAAATTGCGGTCCTGCACCTTGAGAACCTTGTAATCAAAGTCAAAATCCGCAAACTGCTGCTTGATAAGCCGCATGGACTTGAAGAAGTCCTCGGGGATTTCATCGTCATTCACAGCCGCGGGCTGACCCTTCACATAATAGCAGAAGGGGTCTGCCTTGACAAGGCCTGCCATCAGCTCAGCGGGGGGCGCATAGGAAAAACGGCGCATGACGGTTTTAAGATCGTGCAGCAGTTCATCACTAAAGCTGTATTCAATATTGGGCAGGCTGTACCACTTGCCCTCGAGGGCGGGCAGGAATACCCGGCCGCTGCCTGCATGAAGGGGGCCGGGAATGGCATCCTTATGGCCGTTTGCAAGGAGGAATATGTGGGCCATCGCCATTGTGCCG
>JAZNUG010000055.1:0-10629 GCA_045592165.1 Clostridia bacterium
ATCATTCCGTTGCCGCTCTTTACCGGCTTTGTGCGGACAGAGGTAATTATTCCGCCCAGACGGACCTTTTGATTGTCCTTATACCTGCCCGTGCCGTCTGCCTGAGAAAGCTCTGCGCAGGAAGCCATGGTCTTAAGTTCCTCGCTGTATTCGCTCAGGGGATGTCCGCTGATGTATATGCCCATTACTTCCCGCTCCATATTCAGCAGGGTGTTGCGGTCATATTCATCAATATCGGGTAAAGGTATGGCGGTATCTTCAACTATCTCCTCTGCTCCTGCCATATCAAACAGGGAAAGCTGACCTGTTGCCCGCTGCTTTCTGTCATTGCCTGCGGCGGTCATTGCCTGATCGTACACAAACATCAGCTGTGAACGCTTTACACCCATATTGTCAAAGCAGCCGGCCTTTATCAGCCCCTCAACAATGCGCTTGTTCAGAGTTTCCCCCCGGCGAAGGAAATCATAAAAATCACGGAAGGGGCCGTTCTGCTCCCTTTCCCTGGCAATCTGCTCGGTTACGGTTTCGCTTACGTTTTTTATGGCCGCAAAACCAAAGCGAATACTGCCGTTTTCCACGGAGAACTTTGCCTGGCTTTTGTTTATATCGGGTGGATAAACCTCAATGCCATGCTGGCGGCAGCTGTTGACATATTCGGATATCTTACCCATATCCTTGCCGATAAAGCTATTGAGCAGAGCCGTCATAAACTCCACCGGATAATACTTTTTAAGGTATGCGGTACGGTAAGCAAGCACCGCATAGGCCGCTGCGTGGGATTTGTTGAATGCATACGAAGCAAAATCCATCATCTCATCGAATATGGTATTTGCTACCTCCCGGCTCACTCCGTTTCTTATGGCACCGGGCACCTTAACCACGCCGTCTTCCACTATACCGTCGATGAAGTATTCCCGCTCCTTGGCCATAACGTCATGCTTTTTCTTGGACATGGCGCGGCGGACAAGGTCGCTTCGACCCCATGAATAGCCTGCAAGATCCCGGACGATCTGCATTACCTGCTCCTGATATACCATGCATCCGTAAGTTTTGCTGAGTATGGGGCGCAGCTTTTCGTGGATGTATTTTACGTTGTTTTGGTCATTCTTTCCGGCGATATATCGTGGGATCTGTTCCATCGGACCGGGGCGGAACAGAGATATGCCCGCAATGACGTCTTCAAAGCAATCCGGATTAAGCTGCATCATAAACTGACGCATGCCCATAGATTCCAGCTGAAATACGCCGTCGGTATCTCCCTCGGCAATCATCTTATAAACCGCAGGATCGTCATTATTCATGCGCTCAAGGTCCGGCACTTCCCCGCCGCCCTGACGGATATAATCCAGAGCATCCCTTATAACGGTAAGGTTTCTGAGTCCCAGAAAGTCCATCTTAAGCAAGCCCAGTTCCTCTACTGTGTCCTTGGGGAACTGGGTGGTAATTGCATCCTCATTTCGCTGCAGCGGCACATACTGCACCGTGGGCTGGGCGCATATTACCACACCTGCAGCATGGGTGGAAGCATGGCGCGGCAATCCTTCCAGCTTAAGGGAAAGGTCAATAAGCTTCTTTACATTTTCATCCCCATCATAAAGGGTCTTAAGCTCGGCTGAAATCTCCAGCGCCTTTGTCAGTGTCATTCCCAATGCAT
This sequence comes from Clostridia bacterium, assembly GCA_045592165.1. Taxonomy (GTDB): domain Bacteria; phylum Bacillota; class Clostridia; order Christensenellales; family CAG-138; genus SFEL01. The sequence continues at coordinate 1,655 of JAZNUG010000055.1, forward strand.
TGGGGATAAGCTTTGCAATCCTGTCAACATCGGCATAGGGCATATCCAGCGCACGGCCAACATCGCGCACCGCAAGACGGGCTGCCATGGAGCCGAATGTGATTATCTGGCATACATGATCTGCGCCGTATTTACGTACAACGTAATCAATTACTTCCTGACGGCGCTCTATGCAGAAATCGATATCAAAATCCGGCATGGATATGCGCTCCGGATTGAGAAAACGTTCAAATATCAGGTCATATTTTATTGGATCGGTATCCGTAATGCCCATGGAATACGCAGCAAGGCTTCCCGCGCCGCTTCCTCGGCCGGGACCTACGAATATTCCGTTTTCATGAGCAAAGTTAACAAAATCCCATACGATGAGGAAGTAATCCACAAACCCCATCTGGTTTATAACGCTGATTTCGTATTCCAGCCGTTCCTTTACTTCATCCGATGCATCGGGCATCTTTCGCTCAAGGCCCTTGCGGCATATATCTGTAAGGTATTCAAGATTGGTAAATCCATCCGGCGCAGTAAAGCCGGGCAAATGCTGCTCATGGAAGGTTATTTCCACATTGCATTTATCCGCTATCTCCGATGTATTTGCAATTGCCTCAGTATATTTGGGCAAAGCCAGGCGCATTTCATCTTCGGATTTAAGATAAAACTCGTCTGCAGACATCTTCATGCGGTTTTCATCGGTTACTACCCTGTTTGTCTGAATGCAGAGCAATACGTCCTGAGATTCTGCATCTTCTTTCCTTACATAATGAACGTCATTGGTTGCAACCGTCTTTATATCCAGCTCCGCTGCAATCTTTACAAGCTGGGGCAGCACCTCCTGCTGTTCAGGCAGGCCGTGATCCTGCAGCTCAATATAGAAATCATCGCCAAATATCCCCTTCAGCCGTGAGGCAAGGGCAAGTGCATCCTCATATCTCCGCTCAAGCAGCAGCTGAGGTATATCTCCCGCAAGGCAGGCAGATAGGCAAATCAGCCCCTCGGAATACTTTTCGAGCAGTTCATAATCAATGCGTGGCCTGTAATAGAAGCCATCCAGAAAAGCTATGCTGGACAGCTGCATAAGGTTTCTGTAACCGGTAATATTTTTTGATATAAGTATCAGATGGGCATTTTCGCGTATTCCGCTCTTTTCAAGATGATTTGGCGCAACATATGCTTCCATGCCAAGCAAAGGCTTTATTCCGGCCTTTTTACATTCTTTATAAAAATCTATAACGCCGTACATTGCCCCATGATCCGTTATGGCAAGGGCTTCCATTCCCAGCTCCTTTGCGCGGGCCACAAGATCGCTTATGCGGGCAGCACCGTCCAGCAGGCTGTATTGGGTATGTACATGCAGATGGGTAAAGCCGCTCATTTATAGATTTCCCCCGTCCTGATCCTTAATTTCCTGCGCCAGAACAGACAGCTTGGCCAGCCTGTGATTAAAGCCGGATTTGCTTATGCCTGCAAGTTCAGCAATCTCCGCAAGGGTGGATTCCGGATTATTTATGCGTATTTCTGCTGCCTCACGAAGCTTTGGCGGCAGACTTTCCAATCCACGGCTTACTCGTATTGTTTCAATATCCAGGAGCTGCTGGGCTGCCGCTGCGGCAGCCTTGTTCATATTGGCATCCTCAAAGTTTTGCTGGCGGTTAATGTAGTTATTCACGCTGCGCAAAACCCTTGCATCCTCAAAGGCAATGGTGCTGTTCATAGCACCTATAAGGGTGATGAAATCCGACACCATTTCTCCGTCCTTTATGTAAACGATATAGCTGGTTTTTCTTGGAAAATACTTCGCCGTTATGCCAAGGCCCGCCATAATATTGCATAGTTCAAGGGCAAAACGCTCGTATTTGCATACCAATTCAAGATGATATCCCTTATTTGGGTCATTTACAGAGCCGGCGCCCAGAAATACACCCCTGAGAAAACATCTTGCTTTTTCCTCGTTATCCGTAAGCTTTGCAGGTATATGGCCCAGTTCCAGCTCTTCATCCCCTTCTACTGCATAACCCGCATCGCGCAAAAGATCCATTACGCCCTCTCCGGACAGGGTTACAACGGTATTAACCGCATTCAGCCTTTCCTTTTCGCTTATGGATACCACGGCAGCTGCGGAATAAAGCTCCTTGGCAAGCTTTGCCGTAAGAGCTGCAACGTTGCTGTTTTCCGTAACGTATTTAAGGCCTACCCCGCCCCGGCCAAGGGTCATGGAACCGGCCGCATGGGTAACGCCGCATAAAAGGGAACGTTTTTCTTCTGTATTCGTCAGCCTGCAGCTGTTTACCAGTTCGTCCTTGGTTATGGATGAAAAGGACAAATATTTCAGCTCCTTTCGCCGGTTCTCTCCTGAATATCGCTGCCCTCTGTAACAAGATCCCTGTGGGCAAGGGTGGTATGATATTTATCCTTCATGCGCCTGTTCAGTTCCTCCGCGGCGCATACAGAGCGGTGCCGTCCGCCGGTACAGCCAAAAGCAACTACCAGCCTGCGCTTGTCCTGCTCAATAAACTTTGGAATAAGCATATCCAGCATGCTTTCCATGGTATCCATAAGGTACGTCACGGAACCGTCCGCCATTACATAGTCATACACGGGCTTATCCTTGCCGCAGAGACCGCGCAGTTCCTTATCGTAAAAAGGATTGCGGGAAAAACGCATGTCCATCACAATATCCGCCTCAAAGGGAACCCCCCGCTTGTAGCCAAAGCTCATGATACTGAGATTAAAGTTTGACCCGCAAAGGCCAAGTTCCCTTTCAAGGGCTGCTCCAAGCTCCAGCGGACGCATATTGGTGGTATCTATTATTACGCTGGCCCTGTCTCTAAGGCTGGCCAGCTTTTCCCTCTCCATCTGAATGCCTTTACGAACATCTTCTGAAAGCGGATGACGTCTGCGGGTTTCATTGTATCTGCGCTCCAGCATCTGATCCCGGCAATCCAGAAATACAATACTGTAATCCAAGCCGGCTTCTTCCAATTCCCTCAGGACTTTATTTGGATTGCTGTTCAGCAGCGTTTCCCTGCTGTCTATTACCACTGCTGCCTTTTCAACCGGGGGAACAGCCCTGCTGCACAGTTCAACAAAGCCACGGCACATTTCGCTGGGCAGATTGTCCACGCAAAAATATCCCGTGTCTTCGAATTTTTTTAGTGCCTGGGTTTTGCCGGCCCCGGACATACCGGATAAAATTATAAGCTGCATACGTCTCTTCCGATAATTTTCACTTCAGGCTCCAGCATAATGCCAAAGCGACCGTACACCTCATCCTGAACTTTTTTCATAAGGGTACATACGTCATCACAGGTGGCTCCGCCGATATTGATTACAAAACCTGCATGCAGAGTGCTTATCTGTGCTCCTCCAACAGTGAGCCCCTTAAGGCCTGCCTGCTCAATGAGCGCACCTGCAAAATGCCCCTGAGGCCGCTTGAATGTGCTGCCTGCACTGGGATATGACAAGGGCTGCTTCGTGCATCTGCTTTCGCAATATTCCTTTGCTCGCTCCTTTGCTCCGCCATCATCGGGCGAAAGGCTGAATTCTGTAGAAAGAACAATTACATTGGGTGCACAGAATCTGCTGTATCTGTATGCCATATCTTCATCGGAAGGAATGATATGTTGTATCCCGCCATCAATAAGGCATTCAACCTTGCTCAATACCTGCTTTATCTCTCCGCCATAAGCTCCTGCATTCATGGCCACAGCGCCCCCGACAGTACCCGGGATACCGGAGCCCCATTCAAGGCCCATCAGCCCCTTATCAAGCGAATCATTTGCAGCAAGGCACATAAGGGTTCCTGCAAGCACCTTCTGGGTGCATCCGTCGTATTCAATGCCGGAAAAATCCGTACCAATGCGAATAACAAGGCCATCTATGCCCTTGTCGCTTATCAGCATATTGCTTCCGTTTCCCATTACAACCAAGGGAAGGCCTGTTTCCTTCGCCGCTTCAAAGCCCATCAGCAATTCTTCGCGATTGCGGGGCAAAAACAGCAAATCGGCAGGTCCGCCTATTCTGAAAGAAGTGTAATTCTTCATAGGCGCATTTTCTATCAGTTTGCACCCTTCAAGCTTTCGGGCACAAAGTTCCAGTGCGTGTTTCATGGTTCCTCCCATGTATATACTTATGATTATTTTACTTTATTACCGCGCCTCTTACAAGTTCTCTGAGACGTAATTCCAAATCCTTTTTTGCGCCCTCACTTCCTCCCATTGCTTCCGCGGCGCTTATTCTCAGCTGTTCTCTATATGTTTTATATAAAAAACTGTTTGGCGCTGCTATATCCTTAAGCTCATCAAACAGAAGATTTATTGCTTCATCATCCGATTTCTCTATCTGAGCCTCTGTTAGCAGGGGCATCAGACCCAGGTCTGCCAAACCTTGTTGTTCATCTGTTTCCAGGCATAGTCCCAGCAGTTCATATACATACGGCAGTTTTTCCGGTTGGATATTTGCATTGGCCCCCATCAACTGCACAAGATCCGTGTAATTTTTGCAGGGCAACACCTCATACGGAAAGCCTTTGCCTTGTTGCACCTTGCGATCAAGGTCTCCCGATGTTCTTGCATCCACAAACGCAGAAACAGCCCGTTCTTCAATGAAATCCTCCTGAGAAAGCATTTCCCCCGCAACGCCGAAAATGCATGCCTGTACCGCATCACCGGCTGCAGAAACAGCTCCGTTTTTCAGCATTTCTGCCATGCTCTCAGAATCAGCGCCACGCTCCTGCATAAGCCGTTGATTATGTATCAGAAGATATCCTGAAGCTGTGTAAGGCACAGCATACAATCTGCCATCATAGCATCCCACGTCTGCCACATTTCCCCTTAACTCCGGCAAATCCAGATCCAGTTCGCATAGCTGCTCCGCATACAGGCAGCCTAATGGAAAAGAGAAAATATCAGGCTGTTCTCCCCTTGCAATACGTGCTTCAAACTCTGCCATATCAATGCTGTCCACTTCAAAATAAACTCCGCAGTGATCTTTTTCCAGCTGTAAGGCAGCTTTGCCCAGCCATGTGCCAAGGCTGCCCTGATACGGCTTAAAACCTACTATATGCCAGACTGTGATTATGCCCTGATACCCTTCGGCAACAGTATTGTCCCGGTGCTGTGTAAGGGGATTACGGGACATGGCAATGTATTTGGGTGAAATTATCATGAAAGCTATAATAAACACCGTCATGATCATCGATATAGCAAGCTGTTTTTTGTTCATAGGCAAAGAAATCCTCCATATTATTCCTATGCCATATGAGTACAAAAAAGGAGCACCGATAAAATCGATGCTCCCAGCAAATATACTGTCCGGAAAATCGCTTTGTGCAGATGCCCCCAGCACAAGCGAATAACGATAAAAGTTCGGTTTATTTTTTGGAGGAAAAACAATGAAGAATGCTTGTTAATCCCGGACAGTTCGATATATTCGCTTTATATTATTATAGTAGCACCAGATATTGTATTATGCAACATAATTTTTATCTTTTTTAACAAATAATCAACTGTTTACAATTTAGTCGAATTTTCCGTCAAATACCGGGGTATACTCGGCTGTTGCAGAGCTCATTTCCTGTATCAGTATATTTTCCAGACCAAGAGAAAACCCATACTCCACCGCCCTTTTATACTCTCTTTTGAGCAAATGCCGATCCAACGGCGGGTACTTTGCTGCAAGGTGAAAAGGAACGTACTGACTCATTAAAGAAATGTTTATTTCCTTCGGAAAATGACCGGCAATATAGTCCAGCACCCGCCTTGTTTCATCCACCGAGCCGGGAAGGACAAGATGCCGTATAACCACACCGCTTTTTGCCATTCCGCTGTCATCAAGAACCAGCAATCCCTTCTGGCGATACATCTCATCGATTGCCTTTGATGCATATTCAAAATAATCTTCCGCACCGGAATATTTGCGGGAAATGCCGCTGTCAACGTACTTTAAATCCGGCAGATATACATCTACCAGCCCTTCAAGGCGCTTCAGCGTATCCACATTTTCATAGGCATTGGTATTGTACACTATAGGCAAAGAAAGCCCCTGCTCTTTGGCCGATATTATCGTCTCGATTATCATGGGCACAAAAGGCGCAGGCGAAACCAGGTTTATATTATGGGCACCCTTATCCTGAAGACGAAGCATACTCTCGGCAAGGGCGCCCGGATCTGCTGTATTGCCCACCTGTCCGTTGCTTATATCGTGATTCTGACAGAAAACGCATTTCAGATTGCATCCGCAGAAAAAAACCGTGCCCGAGCCCCGCTGTCCGCTGATAAAGGGTTCCTCCCACATATGCAGAGAAGCCTTGGCAATGTACGGCAAAATGGGCGCATTACAGGCGCCCATATTTTTTCTTCTGTCCGCATTGCATCTGCGCGGACACAGCATACATCCGTCGGAATTCATATGTTCTCCGATCTATCTTTTTTTCTTGCTTATTCCTCTCTTGCCCTTATTTCCAGCAGAATAGCTGACCACTTCGTAATCGGCATCATAAACTTCGCCGTCATGCACTACGTGCTGATGTGAAGATTCTTCCTTCTGCTTAGCCTTTGCTGCGGCATTTGCAGGCCCCAGTTCGATGGCATTGGAGATATAGCGGCGCACCGTGAAGGTAAAACAGGTTCCCTCACCAACTGTGCTTTCAACAGATATGGTTTCATCCAGCTTTTCCATAATGTAATTTGCTATGGAAAGACCCAGACCTGTGCCGCCTTCGCCGCGGGATTTGTCCACCTTGTAGAAGCGTTCAAATATATGGGGTATATCCTTTTCGGGTATTCCGCAGCCGTTATCCTCTACACTTATCAGCAGCTTTTTGCCGGAACGGAGACGCAGAGTAATCTTTCCGCCCTCGGGAGTATAATGCATAGCATTATCAAGGAGGATGATCAGCACCTGTTCTATCCTGTCCGGATCTGTGAGGGCGTCCCCTGCAGGAATGCAATCCACCTCGAGGGATATGCCCTTCTGCTGGGCTGCGGCGGCATAGCTTATGGCAACGTCATTGATAAGCTCCTCGAGATTTACGCGGGAAAGCTCCATATACTCTGTGCCGGCCTGCAGGCGGCTGAGTGTGAGCATATCCGTAATAAGACGGGACAGCCTCATTACCTCATGGAGCATAATTTTATAATACCTCTGGCGGCTTTCTTCGTCCTTTACCATGCCGTCAGCAAGAGGCTCCAGCAACCCGCGCACCGCAGTAAGAGGTGTGCGCAGCTCATGGGAAACATTTGCAACGTACTCGCGGCGCATCTTTTCAGTGCGCTCCATCTCAGTGATATCTTTAAACAAACCTACAACGCCGGTACGTGTGCCATCGTCATTATGCACAGGAGATACGCTTATCAGCAGTACCTTTTCACCGGCAGCAGGATAATTGATAGTCTGGGATTCTCCCGTGATAAATACTTCATCAAAGGCCTGCCATATCATGGGATCCGCAATAAGATCCTGCCGTTTTTCGACATTTACCACGCCAAACATGGCCATGATAGCAGCGTTGTAATGGGTAAGCTCACCGCTGCCGTCCATTGCGACAACGCCGTCTGACAGACTCTGAAGTATTTCATCCAGCTGTCCCTTTTCAAAGCGGAGCTGATATATCGTTCCGGAAAGATTTTCACACAGATTGTTTAGTGCCCTTGCAAGAAGACCTACTTCGCCTTCCTCTCCTTCATTTGCCCTGATATCAAAGTTTCCCTTGGACATCTTAATGGCAGCTTCTGACATTTCATGGAGAGGCTCGGTGATATGATGAAAATATCCGCTGAGTATGCTTATCATCAGCAATGTTCCTATGCTAAGAAATGCGTATATCATCTTTCGCATAGAATTCATTGCTTCGCTAACGGCATGGGTGGGCTGAAGAATAACGACGCCGCCTATGGTATTGCCTTTAAAATCTATAATGGGCACTGCGGCGGCAAGTGCTTCGCCCATGCCGTCAATCCGCAGTTTGGATTCGCTTACGGTTTCGCCAGTAAGCACCCGCTTGTATATTTCAAAGAGTTTCTCGCTGTCCAGCCGCCACTCGTCGCTTTCAGGAGCATTTGCCGTCAGCACTGTTTCATGATAGGCGTTGAATATGATGGTTGTGGCTTTTTCGTCTCTTACATAGCTTTCCGCAAGGCGAATCAAAGTATCGCTGGATATATTGCCAAGGCTGTATTCATTGACCATGCTCGCCACGGCCTGTCCCTTCGGCACCATTTCATCCAGCTTGATGCTCTCGTATATTTTTTCGCCCATCATGCCGCTGCCCAGCGCCACAGCAAAGGTAATGATCATCATAACGATGACCATTACTATGAGCAGGCGGCGGAAGAATACGCTTTTCATTTAATTATTCAACCTCGAACTTATAGCCTACGCCGTATATTGTCTTTATGCTCCAGTTCAATCCGGTATTGTCAAGCTTTGCCCTGATGCGCTTGATATGGGTATCCACTGTGCGGGTTTCACCGGCAAAGTCATATCCCCATACACGATTCAGCAGCTGCTCGCGGGTAAATACCTGTCCGGGATTTGAAGCCAGCATATAGAGTATCTCAATCTCCTTGGGGGTACAGATTATACTTTCGCCGCGGAGGGTAACCGTATAGCTCTTTATGTCGATAGCCAGTTCCTGATGGTTTACGCAGCCTTCATCGGAGGCCTGCTGCTGCTCATTGGTACGGCGCAGTACCGCCTTTACGCGCGCAGCAACCTCACGCGGGCTGAAGGGCTTTACAATATAGTCATCAGCTCCCAGTTCAAGGCCCAGTATACGGTCAATTTCCTCGCCCTTAGCGGTAAGCATTATTACCGGCACGCGGGAGGTTTTGCGAATTTCTCTGCATACGTCAAGGCCGGACATCTCGGGCATCATGATATCCAGTACGCAAAGGGCAATACCGCTCTCGCTTTCCAGAGCCTCCAGCGCTGCCTTTCCGTTATATACGTCAACCGTTTCATATCCCTCGGATTTAAGGTAT
>JAZNUG010000056.1:0-2145 GCA_045592165.1 Clostridia bacterium
CCCTGGGCTATCTCAGCCTGTACGATGTAATGTACACATGGGGACTTGCTCTCATCTTTGCAGCAGCGGGCATTATTTTTGCAATTATTTTTTATATTTTTTCCCCAAAGCTCATTGATGCGGCAGCCGCATTCATAAGAAAGCTCGAAGCTTATCTTTCCGGCATGGCAACGGATGATGTGTTTTACTGCGTGCTGGGCCTTATCGCAGGCCTGGTTATCGCTTTCCTTGCCAGCACCCTTACCTCTGCGGTAAGGCCCGCATGGCTCAGCTTTATTCTGGATGCCATACTGTATGTGCTGTTTGGCTATCTGGGCTGGTCGGTAATGAGCAAGCGCAGGGGAAATATCAGCGGCCTTCCAGTTGCCCCCAAGGGCAGGGCAAAGGCGGGCATGGCAAAGCCTAAGCTGCTGGATACCTCCGTCATAATCGACGGACGCATAGCGGATATCTGCGCCACCGGCATAATCGAGGGCAGCCTCATAGTGCCGTCATTTGTGCTGCAGGAACTTCAGCATATTGCGGACAGCTCGGACACCCTTAAGCGCAACAGGGGCAGAAGGGGTTTGGATATCCTTAAGGGAATGCAGGAAAACGAATATGTTCCCATAAAAATAGTCAGCAATGACTACGAGGATATTGCTGAGGTGGATTCCAAGCTGATACGGCTGGCTGCGGATATGAACGGCGTTGTGGTAACAAACGATTACAACCTGAACAAAGTGGCCGCCGTAAGAAACGTTCCGGTGCTGAATATAAACGAGCTGGCAAATGCCGTTAAGCCCGTTGCGCTGCCCGGCGAGGAGATGGTGATCCAGATTGTCAAGGAAGGCAAGGAGCCCGGCCAGGGCGTGGGCTACCTTGAGGATGGAACCATGATAGTTGTGGAGGGCGGAAGAAAGCTCATGGGCGAAACTGTGGAGGTGGCGGTGACCACCGTACTGCAGACCGCGGCAGGGCGCATGATTTTTGCCCGGCTCAGCTGAGATTTTCGGGATAAACTGCATTCCCGAAAAAACCTTTAAAATTTAATATAAAAGTTTTTAAGAAAGGCATTCTTGTCTGTTGACAACCTTGACATGCGGTGATACAATAGTATACTGCGTTAGCATGGTATGTTGCGGTAAAATGCCTTTTTATTATGCATCAAATGCCGTAAAAAACATGCTGGGTATCCTATACCCTGAATATGGAAATTATCATCCGGAGTGACGCGCAAATGATATAACCCGCAGTTATACTAAACCCCAATATATGACAATAATCAGCAGTAAGGAGTGAACACGATGGTGCATGAGGTGTACATGGGCAAAAAGAAGCGCATGAGCTTCTCCCGGATCAACGAAGTTCTCGATATGCCCGACCTGATAGAGGTTCAGAAGAATTCCTATCAGCGGTTCGTCGAGGAGGATCTCAGAGAGGTTCTGGACGATATTTCGCCCATTACGGACTATTCCGAAAAGCTCGTTCTTGAATTTGTAGACTACTCCATCGACTTTGACCATCCCAAGTACTCTGTGGAAGAGTGCAAGGAGAGGGACGTAAACTATTGCGCTCCCCTCAAGGTCACCGTTCGCCTTATCAATAAAGAAACCGGCGAAGTGAAGGAGCAGCCTGTATTCATGGGCGACTTCCCCCTGATGACCGAGCAGGGCACCTTCATTATTAACGGCGCAGAGAGGGTTATCGTATCCCAGCTGGTCCGTTCTCCCGGCGTATACTATTCCGAGACCATCGATAAGGTTGGCAAGCACCTGTTTGCATCTCAGGTAATCCCCAACCGCGGCGCATGGCTGGAATACGAAACCGACAGCAACGAGATCATGTACGTCAAGATCGACCGCCAGCGCAAGGTGTTCATCACTGCTCTGCTGCGCGCCCTTGGCTATGGCTCCGACGGCCAGATCCTCGAGCTGCTGGGCGAAGATGAGCGCCTCAAGGCCACCCTTGAAAAGGACACCACCAAGTCCACCGAGGATGGTCTTATCGAGATATACAAGCGCCAGCGCCCCGGCGAGCCTCCCACAGAGGAATCCGCACGCAGCCTGCTCAACGCTCTGTTCTTTGACAAGCGCTATGACCTGGCCCGCGTAGGCCGCTATAAGTTCAACAAAAAGCTCTCCATAGCTGCACGTATCCCGGGCC
>JAZNUG010000057.1:0-4608 GCA_045592165.1 Clostridia bacterium
ACATACAGCACCACCTCATCCTGCAGGGGCTGTCCCGGGGATACGCTCTGCAGAGTTACCACGCCTGCGGGTACCTTTTCTGAGGCAACAAACAGTACGTCGGTTTCCACGCCAAGGTCTGCAAGCATCTTCTCCGCCACGTCCGCGGTTTCCAGAACAAGGTCAGGCATGGTTGCCTGAACGGGGGCTTCCTCAACGGGAGCCTGTGCTGCGGGCAGATAGTAATTATCGTAGTAATAATATCCGCCGCCGCCAAGCAATGCCAGCACGCCCAGCACGATGCCTATCACAAGGCCGGTCTTTTTCTTTTTATGCTTATGCTCCTGCTCTTCCTCCATGACGTCTTCCAGAGCTTCCTCTGCGTCATCCAGGGCATCTTCCGCATCTTCGCTGAAGGAAAGGGCTGCAGCCGCCGCCGCTTCTGCGGCAAGGTCGCCCTCTTCACGGGCAACCTGGGCCAGCTCTTCAAAGGCTTCTTCCGCCTCTTCCATTTCATCTGCCGCTGCTTCCATTGCCTCCTCAACCTCAAACAGGCCGGGAATATCCTCATCCCTCATGGAGGCTGCTGCGGCTTCGGCGATGCGGAACATATCGCGCTCATCCTCAGGAGAAGCTTCACCGATCACCTCGTCGGCTTCTTCGAAGGAATCGTCCTCATCAAAATCATCTTCGGGTATCTGCTCGCCCATGGCTTCCCTTTCAAGGGCAACCTCTTCTTCCAGGGCTTCCACTTCCCGCTCGGCATCTTCAAATGCGCGCTTTGCGGCCTTTATCTTTCTGCGCTTGCCGGTTTCCTCGGCGGCCTCAAGATCTGCCTCTGCCATGAGCAATACGGCAAGGGCTTCCTGCAGCCTGCGCTGTGCATCGGTCATGGGTGCCTTTACGGACTCGGCGGTTTCTTCCGCTGCTTCGCCGATCACTTCATCGGCTTCTTCCAGGGCGTCGTCCTCGACGAAATCCTCTTCGGGGATGTATTCCTCCGGGGCTTCCTCCGCTGCTTCGGCAATTTCTTCAACCGCTTCAGCTGCTGCGGCTGCTTCAACTGCTTCGTCGATCACTTCATCGGCTTCTTCCAGAGCTTCGTCCTCGTCGAAATCCTCTTCGAGAATCTGATTGCCCACGGCTTCCGCTTCCAGAGCCACCTCGTCTTCAAGGTCCTGTACTTCCCTCTCCGCCTGCTCCAATGCCTTTTCTGCGGCCTTTATCTTTCTGCGTTTGCCGGTTTCCAGCGCCGCGTCAAGGTCTGCCTCCGCCATGTACAATACGGCAAGGGCCTCCTGCAGCCTGCGCTGTGCGTCGGTCATGGGTGCGGTCTGCTCCTCATGCTCCTCTTCCTCGGCAGCATCAACAGCGCCGCCCCGCTGAGCTTCCAGGTCCAGGGCCTCTTCCAGAGCCTGAACAACCTCTTCCGCTTCTTCCAGGGCGCGCTCTGCGGCGCGTATTACTTTTTTGTTGCCGGATTCCAGCGCGGCATCCAGCGCACCCTCTGCCCGATAAAACCTGGCAAGGGCTTCCTCCAGCTGTTGCTGAATGGTCTTTTCCATGATTTTTCTCCCCCGCATTTCTGCGGCAGTATTTTTTCTGCTGAAAAGCAGCGGATAACTGCTTATAACAGTTCATCCTATTATTTTCGCCCAAATTCGAGGTCCTGTCAACAGCACCCCGGATTTAAACTATTAACAAATTATTAACCTTTGCCCGATATATGTTTATTTGTAAAGCTCGGGCTTCAGCACGCCCACGTAGGGCAGGTTGCGGTAGTAGTTTTCGCAATCCAGGCCGTAGCCCAGTACGAATTCATTGGGGATAACAAAGCCGGTGTAATCCGGGGTGATGTCGCATTCCCTGCGGGAGGGCTTATCCAGCAGGCAGCAGATCTTCAGGGAGGCGGGCTCGCGGCTCAGCAGCACCTTCTTGAGATGCTTGAGGGTATGGCCGCTGTCCATAATGTCCTCGATGATGATAACATGGCGGCCGGTGATGCTGGCATCCATGTCCTTTGCAATGCGAACTATGCCGGAGGTCTTCAGCTCATCGCCGTAGCTGGAGATGGACATGAAGTCCAGCTGAGCACGGCAGGTGATATGGCGGCTGAGATCAGAGAAGAAATGAACCGCGCCCCTGAGGATGCATACCAGTATGGGGTTCTTGTCCTTGTATTCTTCGGAAAGCATGGCGCCCATTTCGGCAACCCTCTGCCTGATCTGTTCTTCGCTGACCAGCACGTGGTCTATGTCGTTGTTCATGTTATCCTTGTCAAAGCCTGTCATGATTATATCCCCCAGCGAATTTTTAGTTTTGCGTATATTTCACCCGAAGTATCCTTCGGGTATCAGCCGTTACCTTAACCTTATCGGATATGCCCAGCCCCGGCATGAACAGCAGCTCGCTGCCGTGGAATATTCCGGGCTTTTCCCGCTCCTCGCGGGGAATCTTTCTGTCTATGAACACCGCCTTGAGCTTTTTGCTTCCCGGCGCGCCACAGGGACGGAACACATCCCCTTCCCTTCTGGGCCGCACAACCGTTCCCCCGGGCAGCCTGTCCATATCCATGAATCCCACAAGATTATCTTTTATTATATCACCTTCCGCAGTATCTGCAAAGAACAATCCCCCCGGAACAACGGTCTCTCCGGGAAAAACAAAGGGGATTTCCCATGCCTGTTTCTCAGCCCTTTTGCCAAAGCAGATATCCCCGTAGCTTACCCATGCGGCAATATGGGGCAGATCCAGCGATGCGCCTGTGCGGGCATCCAGCAGTTCCATCAGCTTTTCCGCGTGTATCCTGTCTATATCGGAATACACCCCCGCCTTTTCCACCGCCAGGCGTACGGCGCGGCTCTTTATGGGCAGGGGCAGGCCGCTGAGCATCGCCCTGTCATATCCCCGCTCTGTCTTTGCCCTGTTCAATGCCTGCTCCGCCTCTTTTGCAAGATAGCTTTCATCCTCGCTGAGCAGCGTCCCCATGGAACAGAGGACCTCCGTAACCGCAGGGTTGATATGCTCCGCCAGATACGGCATAACGTCCAGCCGCAGACGGTTGCGGCTTGCGTCCCGGTCAAGGTTTGTGCTGTCGGTGCGGTAGGCGATGCCCTTCTCTGCAAGATAAGCTTCGATATCCCGCCGATGCAGATTCAGAAAGGGGCGGATAATATTGCCCCGCATATGCTTCATGCCGGTAAGGCCCCTGAGGCCGCTGCCCCGAATCAGATGCAGCATTATGCTTTCCGCCTGATCCTCCATATGATGGGCCACGGCGATGCGCTCTGCGCCGCACTTCTTCAGCGCCCGCTCAAAGAAGGCATACCGCTGCTCCCTCGCCGCCTGCTCAAGGGTTTTTCCCTCCGAGGCCGCTATGGCGGGGATATCCAGCCTTTCCTCATAAAGGGGCACGCCCAGCTTTTCGCAAAGCTGCCCCACATATTGCTGATCTCCCTCCGCCTCATCTCCCCGGATGCCGTGATTGAGGTGGGCGGCAAAAAGCACAAAGCCCAGCTCGGCGGAAAGCTCCTTCAGGGCGCACAGCAGCGCAACGGAATCCGCGCCGCCGCTGACCCCTGCCAGCACTCCGCATCCCGCCGGGATAAGCCCATGGGCAAGTATGGTGTTTTTCGCATTCAATACCAGCTTTTCCATGCCTAAAGTATACCCGCCCCCTATGCCTTTGACAAGCAAAACGGGGAAACCGTACGGGTTCCCCGTGATTTTTACTTCCTCTGAAACGCTGCAAACAGCCGCCTGATCGCCCGGGCGGAATCAACCCTGATGCATACGGCCGTCTCGTCCCGGTCTGCGGCGCTCTGACAGCGGCCGTCCGTAAGTATCATGCCGCGAAAATCTGCGGCCCTGTATTCCACCCCGGCCCTTATCATTCTGTATTCCCCAAGGGATGCATCCTCCGCAATAAGCACGGCCAGCGGGTCATGGACAAAGCAGCTGCCAACCATGCCCTCGCTCAGGCGATGAAACTCAAAGTAATGGGTCAGCGCCTGTTTGATGTATTCCGCCATGCCCCGGTTTTTCTCTGCACAGTATGCATCCAGGTCATTCAGATCCTTTTGAGTGATGAAGGTTTTAGTGGTAACGTCCAGCCCCACCAGTATCATATTGAACCCTGCCCCAAGCACAATATCCGCCGCCCTGGCATCGCCGTAAATATTGGCTTCCGCATAGGGGGTCACGTTGCCGTGGGTATTCAGGCAGCCCCCCATGGACACCACCTTTTTTATCTTTCGGGGCAGCTTGGGGTCTTTTTCCAATGCCCTTGCAAGGTTGGTAAGCCTTCCTGTGGTTACAAGTATCAGCTCCCCGTCCAGCTCCTCCGCTTTCTGTATAATGAAATCCTCTGCAGCTATATCCAGGGGCTTCTGCCCGCTTTCGGGCAAATCCACGTTGCCTATGCCGTTTTTGCCGTGAATATGGGCAGGGGATGCCTGATATTCTCCGTCAATGCTGCATTCCGCACCAATGACCACCGGCACATCATAGCCGCAGCCCGAAAGCCTGATCAGCCGTATGCTGTTCTCTGCGGACTGGGCTGCGCCGGAATTGCCGAAGCAGGTGGTTATTCCCTCAACCCGAAGATTCTCCGAGGTCAGCGCATACAGT
>JAZNUG010000058.1:0-6433 GCA_045592165.1 Clostridia bacterium
TTCCTAAGACCGCTTGGCCTCCGACTTAACCTACGGTGACTGGGCAAACTACACTTATTGTGAGTTCGCAGGCACCAACTGGCCCTATGTAAGAGTACAGGAAGGTATAAGCAACTCCGCTTACTCCAATCCCAGATACGGCCATCCCACCGATGCCAACGGCAATGCGGTTGTGGATGATAATCACGTACACAACGCTGGTGAAGACCACCAGATCCTCTGCGCCTTTGACCAGCTTTACGGCGGCGGTCAGGGAGTATACGGCGATCCTACCCATGATGGCGTAACCGTAGTTTACAACAACAAGTAAATTTCCTTTCTTTCCCCCACCCTCCGGTGGGGGATTTTTTCTTTGCTCCTTCCTTCATGGGGTGTGCGGCTCCCTTCATGCATACCTGCGGTTTTGCCCTCATAAGCTTTACAAAGCACATTCGGGGGTATGCAAATGTACGGGTACATTGAAGAGCGGGTGATGGACGTGGCAAATTACATTATCGAAAACGGGGCAACGGTGCGGCAGGCCGCAGCCCGTTTCGGCATAAGCAAATCCACCGTTCATAAGGATATGGCCGAGCGGCTGAGGCATATCGATCCTGCGGCGGCTGCGGCGGTAAGGCAGGTACTGCAGCATAATAAGGATGAGCGGCATATCCGCGGCGGCATGGCCACATACAGAAAATATAAGGGGATGTAAGGTTGCGTTGACATGGGTATCCGGAATATGATAAAGTCATAAAAAGTACAGAAATATTCCGGGTGAGATATGAAAAGTATAGAAAAACAGATAATGGAAGCCTTTGCCAAGATAAGGCTGGAGTTTTACCGTAAGGTATTTACCCGCGTAAGGGAACGGGACGGCAGCCTCAGCGCAATGGAGGTATTCTCCCTTGAGGTTATTTATGCCCTCAATAAGCCCACCATCAGCCGCTTTGCAAGGTTTATAGGCATATCCCAGTCCAATGCAACCTACAAAGTCAATTCTCTTACCCGCAAGGGATATCTGGTGCGCTGCCCCTCAGAAGAGGACGGCAGGGAATTCACTCTGGAGCTGTCGGATAAGTTTTACAGCTATACCAATATGTTCGAAGGGGACCTGAATCAGATAATCGGCAAGATATCATCTGAGCTTTCCCTTGATGAACTGGCGGCCGTTGCAAAGGCTCTGGGCATCGTATCACGTGAGCTGGATGCATTCAGCGAAAAATAAAAAATGCAAATAACAAAAGCCCGGATATCCGGGCTTTTTTGCTTGCCTTAATGAATTATCCCCGTCCGGAGGCCTTGTAGATAAGCTCCTGATGCTCCGCATCGGGAAGTGAGCCAACATGGGACAGGCTGCCGTCAAAGAACAGGCAAACATGGCCGCTCATGTCGTTTGCGGCGTAGGAATCCTCGCCGTGGGGATAGCCCTGAAGGGAGGCGGCTATCTGTTTGCCGTTTACGGATACGGTTACCGCCCGTTTGGAGAAATTGTATTCGCCGCCGAATATACCCTTGAGCACTCCTGCGTTGA
Organism: Clostridia bacterium; assembly: GCA_045592165.1. Lineage (GTDB taxonomy): Bacteria > Bacillota > Clostridia > Christensenellales > CAG-138 > SFEL01. The sequence continues at coordinate 1,514 of JAZNUG010000058.1, forward strand.
ATGCATCCTTGCATTCCATTTCGGCATGGTTTTCGCCGCCGGTAAATACCATGTAAAATGTGGTGCCGGTGTTGTAATCGGTGACAAGATATGAAGAGCCCATGGCAAGGGTGGAGCGTGCTTCGTCCCACTTTACGGCTTCGCCCACGGTGGGATTGCTGATAACGGAGTTTGTGCCGATGGGAATGGAGGCCTGTATATCCGAGCGGGATACGTTGTGGCGGAAGAGTATATCCATGGTCTGGGAGCCTATCGTGCCGTCGGATATCATGGCAGTGCCGTCGTCCAGGGTATGCTTGAGCTGGAATGCCTTTGCGGCGTTTGCGGTCATGCTCTGATATTTGCCGGTGGGCTTGAAGCTGAAATAGCAAAGATCCCGTAAGCGTATCTGCACGCGAACAACATCCTCGTCTGTTCCGCCCTGATTTGCGCTGAGGCTTATGAGCCCATTGAAGGGCTCAGGCTGGGCAAGGTTGGGGGATATGACGGGATTTGGGGACGGGGTGGGAACCGGCGTGGGAGAAGGCTCGGCTTCCTCTGCATATGCGGCGCCGCAGCTGAATATCAGCAGAGCGCACATTATTGTCAGCATGAGCTTTTTCATATGGGTATTATACCATGACACAGCCCGGCGCGCCATAGCGGCGAATGTTAACAATCATGATATGGGTTCTGTGGGAATAAGGTTCAGCATGTCATCCTGGTCGGCTACGTTTGTATATACCTGCGGCACATCGCCCACGATTATACTTTCGGCAATGGCGGCCTTGGCGCTTACCTCAATGCTGTGGGACAGGCCGGGCATTATCAGGCGAATTGTGGAGGTCAGCCGGATATTCACCCTGTAAAGGGACTGATTTATGCCGGAGGATATCAGCTCAGAGTCAAAGTCGCTTTCCACGCTGCCCACAGGGGTGAATATTACCCTGATGCCGGGGCCCCGTCCGGAAAGGTAGGTGATGCCGGAAACCGTTCCGATAGGTACAGAAACGCCAAGCTCACCCATGGCGGCAATGCGGGTCTGGGCAGCGGCGCAGCAATCTGCTGCCAGCATATTCATCTGACGGGTATCTGCCTGTATCATGTATACCTTGCTGCCGTTATCGTAGGCGGTGATGAGGGAGGTGTAAGAATTGCTGTCCATCCGCTCCATTATGGCGTCATTCATGGCAGATACAGCGAGGGCGGTTATGCGGGATTCCGCAATGGCCGCAAGGGCAGGGCGCATATTGCTGTTCAGCATCATTAACAGCCCTGCGCATATTGCAGCAAAAATACATATGCATATCAGCAGCAGCCTCAGTGGTCTTCGCCGTTTGCGGTGCAGTGGGGTTTGTTCCATGTTATATTTCAGCCTTTCCGCCAAATAAGTGAATTTATCGTTAATTAAAGTATATGCGCTGCGGGGCGTATTGAGGATGCAAATGCGAATGTGGTATAATATCCTTGAATTATTATGGAACAATGGCACAGTTATTGCCTTGGTGTGTGATAGAAATAAGGAATAATGCCATACGCATCAGATGTGAAAGGTTGAATAGATGAAAGACTTTGAAAACAAGGACAATATGAATTCACAAACCACGCGAATTGAGATGCCCCGCCGTGAATCCCCAAAGGAAGAAAAACAGGCGGAGCGCAAGGGTGCAGCAGGTTATGTGAAGGAAATTATAGCAAAAATAAAGGGAATCTTCAAAAAGGGGAAGGATGACGGATCTTCATCCGGAGATCTTTTTGTGGAAAGGCGGGGCAGCAGACCCTTCAGCCTTGAGCTTGTCTTTACTGTGTTCAAGGTAATGGTGGTAATGATAATACTTATCGGCTGCGCCGGCATGGGTCTTGTAACAGGCGTTGCCAAGGCGTACATAGAAACCACCGAGGATATTGACCCTGCACAGCTCAGCAGAAGCGACAGAACCTCATATATTTACGATAAGGACGGCAAGCTGATAACCACCTTTGCCGGCATGGAATACAGAGACTGGGCGGATATCGAGGAAATTCCAGATATGCTCAAGAATGCCCTTATTTCCATAGAGGATGTGCGGTTTTACAAGCATGAGGGCGTGGACTACAAGCGGTTGTTTTCCGCAGTAATAAATACTCTCAGAAATACCGACACACACGGCGGCAGCACCATAACCCAGCAGCTTATCAAGAACAAGGTCCTTTCCAACGAACAGTCCTACAAGCGCAAGATAAAGGAAGCCTACCTTTCCCTTGAGCTTGAGCAGATAATGGAAAAGGACGATATACTTGCCGCCTATATGAATGACGTCTATCTGGGCGGATCCAATTACGGCTTTAAAACAGCCGCAAAGGATTACTTCGGCAAGGAGCTTTCCGAGCTTACCATAAGGGAATGTGCTATGCTGGCAGGCATGGTTCAAAAGCCCCACTTTACCAACCCGCGTTCCAATATTTACAGCCGCACCCTTACCCAAAGCGCAGCGGCGGAGTTGGAGGAACTTAATGAATCCGGCGGCATAACCAGGGCGCAGTATATATATTCCCTTACCAATAACAACCAGATGTATGTAACGGAGCGCCGCACAAACGTCGTGCTGCTTGCCATGTATGAAGGCGGCTTTATAACAAGGGAACAGTATGATACCGCCCTAAACGATACCGTTACCATACTGGAAAAATCCACCAGCACCGAGCTTTATGATATGCCATACTTTGTTGAGTACGGCATAAGGGATATAGTTACCCATATGCTCGAGCAGCGGGATATGCTGGATACAGCCGCAAACCGCACCGCCATTGAAAACGAACTGCGTACCGGCGGATATCACATTTACCTTACCGTGGATACGGATATGCAGCATATGGTGCAGGATACCCTTGCCAATTGGGAAGAGTATCCCGAGCTTGCCAACCCCTCTGCCGGTGAAGTTACCGAAACCGGCAGCGACGGAAACACCATAACCACCGTTCAGCCCCAGGCGGCCGCAGTTGTGCTGGATTATCATACCGGCGAGCTGAGGGCAATAGTGGGCGGCAGAAACACCCCCACCGTCAAGAAGGGATGGAACAGGGCATATCAAAGCTCCACGGACGTTGGTTCTTCCATCAAGCCCCTTGCGGTATACGGCCCTGCGCTGGATCTTGGCGCATCCCCCGCAACCATACTCAAGAACTTTGCCCAGGCAATAGAAGGCTGGGACAGCGAAAAGGGCTATCCTGCCATAGGCGATGAAGATCTTATCGGCCCACTCACCGTAAGAGACGGCGTGATCAACTCCCTCAACGTTGCTGCAGCAAGAACGCTGCTTGAACATGTTGGCTTTGATAATTCTGCCGCCTATCTTGAGGCATTGGGCGTGGATCCTTCCCGCATAAACAAAACAGGCTCCGGTCTTGCGCTGGGCGCAACAGGTATAACACCCATTGAGATGGCAGCGGCATACGGCGCCGTGGCAAGCGGCGGCGAATACAGAGAGCCTCTCTCCTTTACCCGCGTGGTGGATGGGGACGGAAGGGTCGTTCTGGATGCTGAAAAGGTAAGGGATACCCACCGTGTATTCAAAAAATCCACTGCTTATATGCTGGTGGACATACTGACCGATGCAGTTAATTCCGGCACAGGTACAGCGGCCAGGATAAAGGATATGACGGTTGCCGGAAAGACCGGTACCAACGGTGATTACGGCAGCGTGTACTTTGCCGGCATGACACCCTACTATACTGGAACCGTATGGATCGGCCACGATAACTACAACCAAAAGCTCAAGAACAAATCCACCGGCGGCAAATATGCGGCTCCCCTGTGGCAGGCCTTTATGGAGGAGATACACGAAGGCTTGCTGGATAAGCCCATTATAGATGAATCACCCAACGAAATCGGCCTTGTAAAGGGAACGGTATGCTCTGTTTCCGGCAAGCTGGCCACAGATGCCTGTTATCTGGATGGTGCCGGCCATACCCCCGTTACCGATTGGTTTGCGGAAGGAACAGTGCCAACGGAAGTTTGTGATATGCATGTCGTAAGCAATGTATGCATGGAAAGCGGCGCAATGGCTTCATCATATTGCTCCAATGTGGTATCCGGCTCTATCGTGCTTATCCATTCGGATTCCATGTATGCGGATATTGACCCCGCTCTGCTGTTTGCCTCTGTGCCCAATGCGGCATATACCGGCATGACTTCGCTGGATTATTCCATAATGGGCGGTTCTGCCTCCGGCTCTCTCTGCTCTCTGCACACACCTTCATGGTATAATTCCTTCAATGGCGGCGGAGAACTGCAGGCGGCGGTAAACGGAGCAAATACCCTTATAAACAAAATAAGCAGCTATCTTAATTCTGTTCAGAATCTTCCCGATACTCACAGGGACACACTGCTGCAGGGCATAGAAGACCTGCGTGCCTATATCGGTACATCTCTGAGCGAATATGTGCTCAGGGCAACCAGCCAGCTGCAGTACACCTTTGATACCATATACGAGGAGTATCCTCCCGTGGGGGCAGGATGGTAAAAGACAGGCTGAAGGAATTATACGACGCGGAGCGTAATCGTATTGCTGCCCTTTGCGATGACAGGGGGGACTATGAAAACCCTGTATTCGGCGAAGGACCGGATGAGCCTGCGGTAATGTTCATCGGCGAGGCTCCCGGCGGCGAGGAAGCCGCCCAGGGCCATCCCTTTGTCGGCAAGGCGGGAAAGCAGCTGAATGAACTGCTATGCAGGGCGGGCATTGACAGAAGCCGTGTATACGTTACCAATACGGTAAAGTACCGCCCTATAAACAGAAAGCCCCGCTCTGTATCCAACCGCACCCCTTCCGGAGCAGAGCTGAAGGCGGGTCTTCCTCTGCTTCGGGCAGAGCTTGAGCTGCTTAAGCCTGCGGTGGTGGTTACCCTTGGCAATACTCCGCTGAAGGCTGTGTCCGTAATTGCGGGGCTGGATAAGCTTAC
>JAZNUG010000059.1:0-12288 GCA_045592165.1 Clostridia bacterium
CCATTGAACAGCACGAGCAGCAGCTGGCAGAAGACGGTTCTCTTGAACCCTTCGAGCAGGCCAAGGATTTCTATCCCGGCACCGAAGTAAGCAAGATCGTTACCGTTGAAAACACCGGCAAGTCCGATGCTTATTTCCGCACCCTGATTGCCTTTGAGGATGTGGTTGGCAGCGATACCTTCGATATTGACTTCCCCATTGATGATTTGGCACCATATACATGGAGCTGGAGTGCGCCCTTTGCTACCATCGAGCTGGACGGCGTAACCTATCAGGTTTATGAAGCCCTCTACAAAGGCGTTCTGAAGGCAGGCGAGACTTCCCCTGCTTCTCTGACCAAGGTAGAAATGGCTGCAACCGCCACCAACGAGGATATGGAAGCTCTGGGCGATACCTATGATATCCTTGTTCTCTCCCAGGCTGTGCAGGCAGAGGGCTTTGCAGATGCAAGGATCGCTCTGGATACCGCATTCCCCAAGGGCGAGAATGATGCCAATGTTGAAACCTGGTTCGCCGGTCTGAAGAAGACTGTTCTGGTTGAAAACGAAGAAGAACTGAAGACTGCTCTCGCAGAAGGCAACAGAGTTATTTTCGGCAACCATATCGAATTGACGACTCCTATAACGGTTGAAGAATCTGCCAACATCGACGTGAACGGCTACACCCTCACCACCGTTGGTCTGGATTTGCAAGCCGGCGCTTACATTGAAGACGGCACCGTAGAAAGCGGCGGCAATACAAACATGACTCCTCACCTGAAGGTTTCCGGCGGTTCTCTCACCATGGATAATGTGGATGTGGAAATCAACCATTACTTGAATTATCAGGTTAGCGGCAGCCGCAGTTATGGCGAATACACCGGTGTGGAAGTTAATAATGCAACTGCTGTATTTAATGATTGTGATATAAAGGTAAAGAACGATACTAAACGCACCTGGAATTACACATACGGCATAACCATGAACGATGCTGTCCTTACTATGAATGGTGGTTCTATCGTTGTTGAGAGTGCAGGTGCAACCAGTACCGATCTTGAAACAGCTGTCAGCGCTATTGGAACCTGTATCGCAACTTTGAACAACGTGAATGTTGATGCCGCAACCGTCGGTACAACTATGGGCACATTGACCCTGAATACTACCGACAAGACCGTCACCGAAGCTGACTTCGTATCTTACGGCGGTACCTACACCCTGAACTACATCGGCTAAACTTTTCAAACACCTTCCCCCGCCATACGGCGGGGGATTTTTTTGTGCAAAAAAATCCCCTCTGCCATGCAAAGGGGATGCGTATTATTCTTTGGCATCTTTTCATTTTTCTTTTCTCCCGAAAAGAAAAGAAGAGAATTTCCTATCAATAAATCTTCAGCCACTGTATAAATTTGCGGGCGATGCCGTAGGCGGGGCCTTCCAGCTCCTTTGCTGCGTTCTTCAGCTCTGCCCGGATGTGGATGCTCTGGGGGCAGTGCTGTTCGCATTTGCCGCAGCCGATGCAGTTTGATGCGGCGGAGTTGGTCTTGCGCATGGCGGTATTCATGAGATAATCCCGCTTTGCGCGGATTGTACCTTCCGTGCCGATGCTGTTGTATACGGCGAATACTCCGGGTATATCCACCCCTTTTGGGCAGGGGGAGCAGTAGCCGCAGCCGGTGCAGCCCACCTTCATCTTTGAGCGGATGGAACGGAGGGCTTCGCTCAGCAAAGCCTTATCTTCGGCGGTAAGCCGGCCGGGCAGGGTATTGCCGGCGGTGTTTATATTGTCGTTGAGCATATCCATGGAGTTCATGCCGGAAAGAACGCAGGTGATCTCCGGCTGATCCCACAGCCACCTGAGGCCCCATTGGGCAGGGGTGTACGGGGTGGAGGCGAAGAGTTTACGGGTTTCAGTGGGCAGGTTTTTAACCAGACTGCCGCCCCGGAGGGGCTCCATTATTATCACGGCAAGGCCCTTTGAATGGGCATAGTTAAGGCCCTTGCGGCCCGCCTGAGAGTGCTCATCCATGTAGTTGTACTGTATCTGGGCGAAGTCCCAGGGGTATGCATCCACAACCTTGCAGAACATATCCGAATTGCCGTGATAGGAAAAGCCTATCTGCTTTATTGCACCGGAAGCTTTCTTCTGTTCCAGCCATTCCTCTATGCCAATGGCCTTGAGCTTTTCCCAGGTATCCACGTCGTTCATCATGTGCATAAGGTAATAATCCACATGATCGGTGCGCAGGCGGGAAAGGTGCTCCGCAAAGTATTTATCCAGGGCATCTCTGCTGCGGATAAGGTAATGGGGCAGCTTGGTTGCGATATTCACCTTGTCCCGAAGGCTGTGTTTTGAAAGGATTTCGCCAAGGGCCGCTTCACTGCCGGGGTATATATAGGCGGTGTCAAAGTAGTTTATGCCCTGCTCTACGGCATGAAGCAGCTGACGCTCCGTTTCCTGCATATCTATGCGGCCACCCTTGCGGGGAAAGCGCATACAGCCGAAGCCCAGGGCGGATATCTTATTGCCGTATTTATCGGACCTGTATTGCATAACAGCCTCCTTTTAGAATGAAAGGGGTTTATTTAATGATATGATTTTACTCCCGCAGGATATGGGACGTCAATTGCATGGACAGGGAAAAGGGGGTATGGTATGCTTAAAGCACAGAGAAGGATATTGTGAGGATACATATCGGAGGTGCAATATGAAGTTCTTTTTTGAGATCGGAGATCGGTATTGCAGGGAGTCCGGCTGGAAAACCCTTGCCGCGCTGAAGTTCTGCCTGTTTTCCATGGGCATGGTGATAGGCGTGCTGCTGCCGGACAGAAGCAGGACTGCGGTCATTGCAATATTCGGCACATTATTCGCTGCCACTTATATCCCCCTGATGGTAAAGCTGTTCAGGGTGTGGAAACAGATGTCGGCAGATAAAGCAAATTAACAGGAGGGGCGAAGATGAGTAAAGTTCTCGTTGCGTACTTTTCCGCCAGCGGAGTTACCGCCAAGGCCGCCAAAAAGCTTGCGGAGGCCGCAGGAGGTGATATTTACGAAATAAAACCGGAAGTACCCTATACCAGGGCAGACCTTCGGTGGATAAACCCCCGCTCCCGCAGCAGCGTGGAGATGAAAAACAAGTCCTTCCGCCCCGCATTAGCGGACAGGGACGCAAATATCGCGGGGTATGATGTGATATTCCTGGGCTTCCCCATATGGTGGTACGTTGCGCCTACAATAATAAACACTTTCCTTGAGGCCTATGACTTTGCCGGCAAGCGGATAATACTCTTTGCCACCTCAGGCAGCAGCGGCTTCGGCAATACCCTGAAGGAACTTGCTCCCAGCGCGCCCGGCGCTGAGCTGACAGAGGGCAGGCTGCTTAACAGGGCCTCGGAAAAGGACGTGGCTGACTGGGTACAGAGTCTGAACATATAAAAATACGGATTGTGAAAAGTAAAGGCCCGTGCATTTGCGCGGGCCGTTGTTATTGCATTTACATCACCCTGTCGGTAAAGCCGTCCCAGCCCCGCTTGAGGAAGGAGCGGTATACCTTTGTGCCTTCTGCCTTGAGCTGCGCTTCGTCGATGCCCACCAGCATGCCGTTTTTGCAGACAACCTTGCCGTTTATCATGGTGAGAACGGTGTTGCCGCAAACGCCGGTACGGGCCAGCAGGTTCTTGGGGTCATGCTCTGTGCCGCAAAGCTCAAGGGCGTCGCCGTTTACCATGAACAGGTCGGCGGCCTTGCCTGCTTCCAGGGAGCCTATATCGCTGCGGCCCATCATCTCTGCGCCGCCTGCGGTGGCGATCTTGAGTATATCGTAGGAGGTGACGGCGCCGCCCCTATCTTTGCAGTGATAGCACTGCATCATGTATGCGGCACGCATGGAATCCATCAGGTTGGAGGTGTCGTTGGTGGCGGAGCCGTCGCAGCCCAGGCCAACCTTAACACCCAGCTCCAGCATTTTCTTTATGGGGAGAATGGGGAAGCCGCCTAAGATTGCAGGCATGGGGCAATGGCTTACGCCTGTGCCGTGCTTTGCAAGGCGTGCAAATTCATCCTCGGTAAGCTCCCAGCAATGGGCATACCATACGTCGGGGCCGATGAAGCCGATATCCTCTGCCCAGTCAAGGGTGCGCTTGCCGTGGCGTTCCACCATTACGGGATTTTCACCTTCGCCAAGGTGGGTGTGCATGAATACGCCCTTTTTGCGGGCAAGGGTGACGGTCTCCCTGAAGGTTTCCTCGCGGCAATTCATGGGCTGGCAGGGGGACATGACGATCTGGCCCATGGAGAAGGGTCTGGGATCGTGATATTTATCGATTATGCGCTCGCAGTCCAGCAGGAATTCCTCGGTGGTTTCCACCATGTTTTCGGGGATCACGCTGCCCAGTTCACGGGGCAGGGTATTGGTGCCGCGGCCTGCGTGATAGCGTATGCCCAGAAGCTGTGCCGCTTCCATCTGCCTGTCCACAGGGGCCTTGCCGGTCAGGTGGGTATAGCAGTACTGATGGTCAAAGGCGGTGGTGCAGCCGTGCTTGATAAGGTCTGCAAAGGCGGTAACGGTGGAGTAGTATATCACCTCGTCGTCTGCCATCTGGAATATGCGGTATATCTTGTCTATCCATTCAGGCACCGTCATGGTGGGATAGTCGATGGGCTTTATATTGCGGACAAAGGTCTGGAAAAAGTGATGATGGGTGTTTACAAGGCCGGGGTAAACAAGCATACCGCTGCCGTCTATGATTTCAGCATCGTCTGGAGCCTGCAGGTTCTTGCCTATGGCGGTTATGGCAGGGCCGGTGATCAGCATATCGGAATCGTAATAAACGCTGTCCTTAGCGTCGCAGGAAATTATTGCCTTGGCGTTTTTTATAAGTACGGTTTTCATAAAACATACCCCTTTGGCGATGTGTATTCAGGCCTATAAGCCTACAAATACACTATAATACAACCGGGCGGCCCATGCAACGATTTGCGTACAAATACTTGACTAACAGGGGTGAAGGCGGTAACCTTAAAGTACAGACATATCGCATTTTTTACAAGATATTTTTACCCCGAAACATTCATTCATCACAAGCATTACAAGGAGGATAAACCCATATGACGGAAAATACCGGAATGATACAGCTGGAGCTGGGCGAAGCCGCAGTTGATGCTGCTGTGGAAACCATTGAACTGCCCGCAGCCGTACCCACAATGGAAGCTATAACCGACATCTACACCCAGCAGGCCGGCCTTACCGAGGCCGATCTTAAAACCGTGGAGGAATTCTCCGAAAAGATAGACCTGAGGGATTCCGCAATAGTGCTGCAGTATGGCGCAGCCTGCCAGAAGAAGATAGCCGACTTTTCCGATAATGCCCTTGAAGGGGTGCGGACAAAGGACCTTGGTGCCGCAGGGGATATGATCGCAAACCTGATGACAGAGCTGAAGGGCTTTGAGGTTGAAGAGGAACAGGGCGGCTTCCTTGGCATGTTCAAAAAGGCAGGCAATGAGGTTACCCGCCTTAAGGCCCGCTATGACAAGGCAGAGCTGAATGTGGATAAGATCACCGAGGTGCTGGAAGGCCATCAGAATCAGCTGCTTACGGATATCGTGATGCTGGATAAGATGTACGAAATGAACCTTGGCTATTTCAAGGAACTGACCATGTATATCATGGCAGGCAAGAAAAAGCTGGAGAAGGAGCGTGCCACCACCCTGCCCGAAATGAAGGCTGCGGCAGAACTTTCCGGTCAGGCACAGGACGCCCAGGCGGCAAATGACTTTGCCAATATGTGCGACAGATTCGAAAAGAAGCTCCATGACCTTGAACTTACCCGCACCATAAGCATACAGATGGCTCCCCAGATCCGCCTGATCCAGAACAGCGATGCCCTTATGGCGGAAAAGATCCAGTCCACTATAAACAACACCATACCCCTCTGGAAAAACCAGATGGTGCTGGCCCTTGGCATGGCAAATTCCCAGCAGGCAATGGAAGCACAGGCAGCGGTAAATGCCTTTACAAACGAGCTGCTGATGAAGAACGCCGAAACCCTCAAGGAAGGGGCAATCGGCATTGCAGTGGAAAGCGAAAAGAGCATAGTGGATATTGAAACCGTAAGATACACCAACGAACAGCTTATCGCTACGCTGGATGAGGTTATCCGCATACAGGAAGAGGGCAGGGCAAAGCGCAGGGCCGCCGAGGCGGAAATCGGCCGCATAGAGGGCGAGCTGAAGCAGAAGCTGCTGGATATCCGGGGCTGATTATTTTCAGGAAAGAAGGAACACAATGGGAGAAAACCGTTCGCAATTCTCATGGATGGTGGGACTGCTGCTGTGCGCGGCGGTGTTCTTTCTGGGGAGAAGCTTTTTCCCTGCTCTCCTCAGGATGATACTGACCGTTGCCGCCATAGGCATGCTGCTTATCGTAGCGGTCATAGCGGTGTTTGTCATCCGCGCAGTACAGAAATCCAACACACCTGAGGCAATAGCAAAAAAAGAGCGGGATGGGATACTTGCAAAGGGACGCAGCCATCTTATGCAGCTTCGCAGTATGTCCATGTCCATCAGGAATGAACAGGTAAGGGCCGCCGGCGAAGAGGTGTGCAGCGCCGTGGATAAAATACTCAAAACCCTCAAGTCCCAGCCGGAGGATATACCTGCGGTGCGCCAGTTTTTCAATTATTACCTGCCCACCATGGGAAATATACTTACCAAATTCGTAAAGGTGGAGCAGAGCGGCGTACCCATGGGGGATATGGCGGAGAATGCCCTGAGCTGCCTTGGGGATATCAAAAAGGCCATGGAGCGCCAGTATGCAAATCTCTTTGAGGATGACATGCTGGATCTTTCCGTGGAGATGGAGGCCCTGTCCATCGCTGTACGGCGGGATGGGCTTATTCCTGATGAAAGCCTGGAAATAGCCTCGGGCCCCATAAACCTTACGCTGTAAAAAGTCCGCATAAAAAAGCCCCGTATGGGGCTTTTTGTATTTTTGCGGATTTCATAGTAAATTCACATTTAAATCACCCATATTTGTTTGACTAATGGGCAGATTTTCTATATAATTTCCAAAGATTAAAGAATGGTTAAAACTGCCTTATGAAGGATTTGGAGATTATATTATGCAGAAAGTGATTATTGCCGGCGACAGCACCATTGATCTTACTCCAGAGCTTATTGAAAGATATCAGGTAAAGATACTGCCCCTTGGCGTAACTCTTGGGGACAGGCTGTATACCGACGGAGTGGATGTACATCCGGACATGATCTACGCCCATTATGAGCAGACCGGTGAGCTGCCCAAAACCTCTGCCATAAACGTTGCTCAGTGCAGTGAGTTTTTTAAACAGCACACCGCAGACGGCAGCTCAATGGTATTCTTCACCATCAGCTCCGAAATGTCCTCCACATATGCAAATGCAAAGCTTGCTGCAGAGGATTTTGAAAACGTATTCGTGGTGGATACCCGAAATCTGTCCACCGGCGGCGGACTCATGGTTGCTGCGGCGGGTGATATGGCAAAGACAGGCATGAGCGCTGCACAAATCGCCGAAGAGTGCAAAAAGCTTGAGGATAAGATCGCCGCATCTTTCATCGTGGATGACCTGACCTTCCTCCATAAGGGCGGCAGATGCTCTGCGCTGGCTGCAATAGGCGCAAACCTTGTGCATATAAAGCCCTGCATAGGCGTAAACGGCGGAAAAATGTCCGTGGTGAAGAAATACAGGGGCAGCTTTGCATCGGTGCTGAAGAAGTACGCCGCGGAAATTATCAATGACATGGAAATAATAGATACACGCAGGGTGTTTATCACCCATGCGGGCTGCGATGAGGAAATAGTTGAGCAGTGCGTATCCCGGATAAAGGAAGCCGTTCCTTTTGAAGAAGTGATAATCGCAAGGGCGGGCTGCACAATTTCTTCCCATTGCGGAAGAAATACCCTTGGCATATTGTTCATGAAGAGGTAAAATAAGGTATACCTGCATGGCGCACGTGATTTTTTCCGTGCGCTTTTTATATTTGTATGGGAATATCTATGGTATTATAAGAGCAGCGCTATAAAAGGAGACAGACTATGGAGATCGCGGTGCTTGAGATAACCCTGCATCTTGGCTGGGTGCATTCATTAAAGGAAAAGCGCTCCGAAATAAAGAGCATACTTGCGGGAATATGCAACAGGTTCAATGCATCCGCTGCAGAGTCACACATGCAGGAGCTGCATCAGATGGCCGGGATAACCGTCGCCATGCTGACCCATGACCGGGCTATGGGAGATTCCATGATGGAAAAGGTGCTGAGCTTTGTGGAGCAGAATACCGAGGCTGTTGTAACAGAAATAATAAGGGAGTACAGATAGATATGCGGATACTGTGTTTTGGCGATTCCAATACTTACGGATACGATCCCAGGGGCTTTGTGGCGGGGCGGTATGACAGGGACCGCCGCTGGCCGGATATACTGGCGAAACTGACGGGCCATGAGGTGCTCAATGACAGCATGAACGGCCGGCCCATTCCCCGGCATGAAATGGAACTGAAGCTGTTTGACGATATGCTGGAGCGGCTCAGACCGGATTTTCTGGTGATATTCCTGGGCACAAACGACGTGGTGACCGGCGCTTCCGCAGGGGAGACGGCGGAGCGGATGAAGGCATTGCTTAACCGGGTGCCTGAGGGCACGGGCAAGGCTATAATTGCACCGCCGACGATAAGAAAAGGCGTATGGGTGGAGGATGAGCATATCATCGGGGAATCTGCCCTGCTGAGCGGCCTTTACCGGACCCTTGCCCGGGAGAGGGGCATCCTCTTTGCGGACGGAGAGTCCCTTTCCATATCCTATGACGGGGTGCATCTGAGCGAAGAGGGACACATGATGCTGGCCAACAGGATGTATGATCTTCTGAAGCAGGCGCCGAAGGGGGAGGAGATATAATGAGCACAAAATTCAGAAAGGCCGCTGAGGGCGACGTGGGGTTGATACTTTCCTTTATAAAGGAACTTGCGGAATACGAGCACCTGGAAGATCAGGTGGTAGCCACGGAGGAGCTGCTGAGGGAATGGATATTCCATAAGAACAAGGCAGAGGTCATATTTGCCCAGGAGGATGGAAAGGAAGTGGGCTTTGCGCTGTTTTCCATAATTTTTCCACCTTTCTTGGCAGGGCGGGCATATACCTTGAGGATTTGTTCGTGCTGCCGGAGCACAGGGGCAAAGGCCACGGCAAGGCTTTGCTGAAGGAACTTGCCCGCATCGCTGTGGAGCGGGGCTGCGGCAGGCTGGAATGGGCCTGCCTTGACTGGAACAGGCCCAGCATAGATTTTTATCTCTCCCTTGGCGCCGAGCCCATGGAGGAGTGGACGGTATACAGGGTGGCCGGAGAAACCCTGAATGAACTGGCCCGATAAGGGGCACAGCTAAAAAGAAAGAAGGAGGGAGCATGGAAAGAACATACATAGCAATAGACCTGAAATCCTTCTATGCTTCCGTGGAATGCATAGAGCGGGGACTGGATCCCATGACCACAAACCTTGTGGTGGCGGACCTGAGCCGCACCGAAAAGACCATCTGCCTTGCGGTAACTCCCACCCTTAAGGCGTATGGCATATCCGGCCGCGCAAGGCTTTTTGAGGTGGTTCAGCGGGTGAAGGAAGTGAACTCCATGCGCCGCCGCAATGCACCCCCCGGGGGCTTTACGGGGGCTTCCTCCAATGATCCGGAGCTTAAGGCGAATCCCAGCCTTGCTCTGGATTATATTGTGGCTCTGCCCCGCATGGCAAAATACATTCAGCACAGCACCGAGATCTATCAGGTGTATCTTAAATACATCGCCCCGGAGGATATCCACGTTTACTCCATTGACGAGGTATTCATAGATGCAACCTCATATCTTGACCTTTACGGCCTTACGCCGCGGGAACTTGCCATGAAGATAATACTGGATGTGCTTTCCACCACCGGCATCACCGCTACCGCCGGCATAGGGCCCAACCTTTACCTGTGCAAGGTGGCAATGGACATTGGCGCAAAGCATATCATTCCGGATGAAAACGGCGTACGCATTGCGGAGCTTGATGAAATGACCTACCGCAAGCAGCTGTGGACCCATCGGCCCATCACGGATTTCTGGCGGGTGGGCAAGGGCTATGCAAAAAAGCTGGAAGCATACGGCATATATACCATGGGGGATGTGGCGCGCTGTTCCGTGCAGAACGAGGCCCTTTTATACAAACTGTTCGGCGTGAACGCGGAGCTGCTTATAGATCACGCATGGGGCTATGAGCCCTGCACCATCGCCCACATAAAGGCATACAAGCCATCCTCAAACAGCCTTGGGGCAGGGCAGGTGCTGCACACCCCCTATACCGCGGACAAGGCAAAGCTGGTGCTGAGGGAAATGATGGATCAGCTGGCGCTGGACCTGCTGGAGAAGGGACTGGTGACGGATCAGATCGTGCTTACCGTGGGATACGATATAGAAAACCTCACAGATCCGAACCGCAGGAACAATTACCACGGGGAGATAACCGTGGACCGTTACGGACGCAGCATACCCAAGCATGCCCACGGCACCGCAAATATCGGCAGGTATACCTCCTCCGCCCGGCTGATAACCCAAGCGGCGGTGGAGCTGTATGACAGAATCGTGGATTCATCCCTGCTTATCCGCCGCATAAACATGGCGGCCTGCCACGTTATAGAGGAGCGTGCGATCCCTGTAAAGGCCGCAACGGAGCAGCTGGATATGTTTACTGACTATCAGCGGCAGGCGGAAGAGGAACAGAGGGAACAGCAGGCCCTTGAAAAGGAGCGCAATGCCCGGGAGGCCATGCTGAAAATCCGCAAGAAATACGGCAAGAATGCCATCCTCAGGGCCACCAGCCTGCAGGAGGGCGCAACCGCCATGGACAGAAACCGCCAGATAGGCGGCCACAAGGCATAGGTGAAGGAATGAACAGCAACGACTGGGGAAAATACGCAGATATAATACATCTGCCCCATCACGTATCGTCAACACGCCCCCGCATGAGCATAGAGGAGCGTGGCGCGCAGTTTTCCCCCTTTGCGGCCCTCACCGGCTACGATGGGGCGGTAAAGGAGACGGCGCGGCTTACGGATGCGCGGATGGAGCTTACGGAGGGGGCAAAGGAGGAACTGAATGCCACGCTGTGCTTTGCCCTGGAGCAGCGCTGTCCCGTTAGCATTACCTACTTTGTGCAGGATGAGCGCAAGGAGGGCGGCCGCTATGAAACCCTCAGCGGCAGGATAAAGCGGGCGGATAGGAACAGAGGTGTTATATTGATGGAGAGCGGCGATGCTGTGCCGCTGGAAGATGTATGTGAAATCGAAATAGAATAAAGAGAAACAAAAAAGACCCCCTATGCGGGGTCTTTTGTATTGCGTTTTTATCTCAGGGGACTGTTCTTGGGGATTACGGGGCTTTCCCAGTAAATCAGCTTGCCCAGGTATTTCTCCGCAAGGTAAATGGCATCGGTGGTGTAGGCATCGATCTGAGCCTTGTCCAGAGTGCCTATGCGGTGTAGGGCGATGCCGTATGGCTCCTCCAGCTCGGGGGTGAATTCCTGATCGCCTATTGCAAAGCCTGCCAAACGGGCTTCCTCCGCATAGCTGATAACGTAGCTTTCCACAGGGAAGTGCATATGGAAGGTGATACGGCGGGCGGCGGTAAGACAGTCGCCGTTTTTCTTGTAGAGGGCGATGTGTTTGCGGTTTTCCTCGGTCTGGAATTTTGCCGCATCGGGATACAGCAGGCCCAGATAAGTATCCCATTGAGGATCTTCTGTGCAGCCCACGGCGCAGTAAAGGTATTTTTCTTTATCTGCAATGTCGTCAAGGGTGCGGCAGCGGTCGGGCTTATCGGTATAGAAGAACATGACCCGCCTGTTTTCATCCTGAATGTAGCCCACATAATGGGCCTTCAGTTCCTTGATGCACTTTTTTTCTATGCGGCTGATATGCCGCATGCCTTTGCCGCTGAGAGGACCTTCGTCCTGCATTTCGCAGCGGATGTGCATGAGTATGGGGCGGTTTGGATGGGGCGCCTTGGCCAGATAGGATGTGTCCACTGCAAATTCCGCAGGGTCTCCTTCCATGTGCCATTCGTAGGTGAACCATTCGGGCATAGCAGGCATCTCCTTGTGGGGGTGTCTCTTGTTTTCTTTTTCTTTTCGTATCGAAAAGAAATAAGAAAAGAAGCAAAAGAAAAAGAAAAGATGAGGGTTGAAACTGATACCGGTAGAGTTTGCTTAGCAGTGCTGCCCAAATTTCGCCTCGGAGGGAGGCAAAATTTGGCTTTGGA
>JAZNUG010000060.1:0-6396 GCA_045592165.1 Clostridia bacterium
AACAGTAACCGGGGCACTAATCTCAAGACCCGTACTGTTATAATTGAAATGAATCAGGTCATTGGGATCATAGTCAGGTGCTTCGATTGCAACGATGGTGCGTACGTAAGCATCGCTCTTACCAGTGTTCTTTACGGTGACGATCTTGTCAACAACGTTCTTGAGGTCATCGGTAAATACCTTGTACTCAGTGCCGTTGACATTTACGCCTGCGTCTGCCCATTCAATGGGACCGA
Organism: Clostridia bacterium; assembly: GCA_045592165.1. Taxonomy (GTDB): domain Bacteria; phylum Bacillota; class Clostridia; order Christensenellales; family CAG-138; genus SFEL01. Next base: position 237 of record JAZNUG010000060.1, read on the forward strand.
CTGCGGGATAAGCGGGCTTGTTATCGCTGAAATCAACCAGCGTGCCGTTTGCATCGCGTTCCTGCTCGATCTGTTCAATCTCAACATTGCCCAGAGTCATGACGTTAACGTCGCTGTCTTCGCTGGTAAGGTATGCCATGGTGCCGGATACGGCTATGCCGGCCAGCAGCACTACTACCAATGCAATAGAAAGAAGTTTCTTCATTTGAGTTTCTTCCCCTTTTTGTAATATTATGGGACACCTTGTCCATTCTTAATTTTTTACCATTCCATTATATATATATATAAAGTCAATAAAAAGTCCGGCTATTCGGGGGAAACATTTTTACATAATCTACAGAAAGAGCCGCGCCAACCGGCACGGCCCTTTTGCTTATTTATTGTATTCCATGGGAATGAAGATCATACCGTCTGCGGTTACAGCATCCCCTATGGGAACAAAACCCATGCGCTCATAGGCGGCTGCTGCGTAAGGAGATGCATTGACCGTAATCCTCTGAGCAGAAGAATCGCAGATAATCGCCCTGACAAGATTTGCGGCAATTCCCTGCCTGTGATATGCCTTATCCACAAACAGCAGCATTATATGGCTGCCGTTTGTGCGGCTTGCAGCTGCGCCGATAAGATTGCCGCAGGAAAAAGCGCCGTAAAACGCATATTCTCCCTCCTGCCATCCTTGGATATTCTGCTCATGCTCCGTCACCCTATAAAAGGTACTGCGGCCTTCTTCACCGTAATCCGGCGCAAGGAACTCATCAAATACACGCCGGCAAAGGCCAAGCGACAGTCTTATTTCATCCGCAGAAGCAAGTTTTCTTACTTCTTCCACCAATCCAGCACCCTCAGGCTTCTGTCAGCCTTATTAAGTATCTCGGTTTCGCCATTTTCGTTTATGCATACGATGTTCTCAATACGCATACCGAAGCGGCCTGCAAGATATACACCGGGCTCAACAGAGAAGCACATGCCCTTTTCAAGGGGACGATGGTTTATCTGGTTGATATAGGGACCTTCATGTACAGAATAGCCTATGCCGTGGCCAACGCGGTTTACAAGGGTTTCAGCATATCCCTCTGCGGCCAGTACATTCCTTGCGGCAATGTCGATTTCGGGAATATTCACGCCTTCCTTGGCGGTTGCTTCGCCAACCAACTGGGACTTATCCACGATTTCGTATATCCTGCGCTGTTCGTCGGTGATGCTGCCTACGAACACGGTACGGCTCATATCGGACATCATCTCGTTTACTGCGCAGCCCCAGTCCAGTACGATGCAGTCGCCTTCTTGGATTACGCGGTCATAGCTGCTGTAATGGGGGAATCCGGAGTTGGGGCCTGATGCAACAATGCAGAACATGCCGCTTCCGCCGCCGCCCTGCCTGGTCATTTCGTTTACCATTACGTCGCGGATATCAGCCTCGGTGATGCCAGGACGAATCATGCCGCATACGACATCATATACATTATCCGCAACCTTGGCGGCCTTACGCATATTCTCCAACTCTTCATGGGTCTTTCTTATGCGTACTTCCTCCAACATGGGCTTTCCGTTTACAAACTTAATATCGCAGTTTTCAGCAATATCCAGCACGTTGAATGCCTGTGCGCTGCTGTTTACGCCGATGGTGCAGCCCCAGAGGCCATTTTCCTTCAGTATGCCGTATACCTTGCCCATACCCTCGTTGTCATGCCAGGTATATACGGGACATTCATCCTTAACCTCTGCCATTATCTCGCCGCCGTACAGGGCATTGCACAGATAGAACATGCTTCCGTCCTTCTTTATGAACAGACCCTGGAATCTCTCGCACATCATGGGAGAAAATCCGGTAAAGAACAGCAGCTCCTCAGAGGGGCATATCAGCATGGCATCACATTCCATCATGCCGGCAAGTTTTTTGATATATTCGGCTCTCATTTTATTCCTCCGTTTTTTCTTTGGAAAATACATAAAGGTTGCCCTGAAGGACAACCTTTATAAAAAGTCTGTTAGTTTTCCATCATCTTGACGGCATCCTCGGGCTCAAGGGTGATTTCGGTCTTCTTGTTGGTTCTCCATACATAGAGACCAAGTGCAAGGCCGATTACGCCGTATACCATGAAGGTACGGAAGTATTCGCCCAGTATAGCCTGACCGAATACGGCACGGCCGATTTCGGGGCTGAGGATGAACATGGAGTGGAACAGCAGGGTGCCCATTATTGCCTGGGAAACGGTGGCCTTGCTTACGGATGCGCCGCCTACCAGTATGGCTGCTACGGAGAACAGACCGATCTGATTATGTGCGGTGTAGGTATTCAGGGTGCCGATATTCTGCATGTAGATAATCATGCCCCATGCCGCAAATACGGTGGAGATGATAGTGGCAATAATACGGGTGCGGTCAACGTCAATACCGTTGGACTCGGCAATGTGCTGATTCTGTCCGCAGGCACGGAAATCCTGACCCAGCTTGGTGGTCATAATCCACTTGTTGAACAGGGCAAGCAGTACGATAACGCCTACGGTAACAACAGGAACCTTACGAACCATGGTGAGCCTGCCGCCGGTGAGCATATTGTAAAGGAACACACCGAAGATACCTGCACTGATTACCATATACAGAGCAAACTTGAAATTGCTCATGCGCTCTGTGCCGGCCTTTACCTTGCGGAGGAACTTGTTCCAGATTACCAGCAGCATTGCAGCGCCGGATGCGATTACCATGAAGGTAGCAAAGGGCAGCTGACAAATGTCATCCATTGCATACTTGATGGTGTCCATATCAACGCTCATACGAACGCCGATGTCACCGGGCAGTATCATGGGATGGTTGGGCTGAACGGGAATGATGGCACCGATAACAAACAGCACTATGAACATGTATACAGCATTGCCAAAGTAGCCGACTATCAGGGATGCTATCATTTCCTGGCCACGGGTCTTGTTGTAAAGAGTACCGGTGAGCCAGCCTACCAATATAGCGATGGGCAGGGCGATAAGCATGCACAGGGCAAGACCGCCGAAGCCGCCGATATTGAAGTAGCGTACAAAAATGATGGCCAGCTGACCGGAAATAGCGCCCACTACGATACCGAAGTTAAGGCCCAGACCGGCAATTACCGGGATGATCAGGGACAGAACCAGGAATGCATTGCGGTAGATTCGGTTGCTCAGCTCGGTAAGGAACCAGTTGAAAGTAACACCTTCTGCAAGGGTAAAGCCCACCAGAATGAATACCCAGAAGATAATAGTTACGATATTATCCAGAACAAATTCCTTAAGGTCGAAATTGCCTTTATTATTCTTCTTTACCAGATCAGACATTAGCGGTCTCCTTTCTTAACCTTGGTAAGGGCGTAGAGGATAACGCCGTTCTGTATGGCCTGACGCATGATATCGGAAAGGTCAGTGCCGGTAAAGATAGCGTTTGCAACAGGCACTGCTGCAGTCATCAGACCCTGGAAGATGCAGGTGCCGATGAGTACATTCACGCAATTTGCCGCGGAAGCGGTAGCGCCGCCGATAAGAACTGCTGCTACAGCAGGGAATGCCATCATCAGGGGGCCATTGTAAAGCTGTACGTAGCCGTAACCCTGGGCATAAATGATGATGCCCAGACCGGCAATAACGGTGGAAATAACGTTTGCCAGAACGCGGCTTCTGTTAATGTTAAGGCCGGCAGCATCTGCAAAGCGGGGATTTACACCGCCAGCATAAATTGCAAGACCGGGCTTGGTCTTGAAGAAGAAGCTTACGATCAGACAGCAGATAATCAGCAGAACCAGCATACCGGTGGGTACGCTTACCTTGCCAATGTTGAATGCACCAAACTCGGATACAATCTGAGCAGCCTCAAAACCGTCCAGCTGAATGGTTTCACGGAGACCGGAACCCAGCATCCAGCCCATCTTACGGTTGGAGAAGGGGAGTATCAGCCAGAAAATATTGAACAGAGCAACGATGGAGAAGCCTGCATAGGTGGCAATGGTCATCTCATCGCCCTTAACGGCATTGAGCAGTTTGCCGTATGCAAGGCCCAGAAGGGTGCACAGCACGATTGCCAGCAGCATGGAGCAGATAATCAGCTTCCAGCCGGAGAAATCCATCTGCATGCAGCATACCAGCGCAAACAGGCCGCCTTCAATGCCGATAGGCAGTGCGAAGTTGGGGCCGGTACCGGACTTGATGGAAGGAACCATGGCAAGAACCAGCAGGCCGTTCATACCTACGCGGCGGAGAATATCCGAAAACAGGATAGACATGGACTGACCCAGAGCGGCCGCGGTAATAAGAACCACTGCCAGCAGGGCGCCTACCGCAAAGGTGGGGATGCCTATTTTATTTATCAGTTTACCTATCTTAGCCATTAGTTCTCGCCTCCTTTACCGGATTCGCTCAGTCTGGAGCCGGACATCATGAGACCGTATTCCTCATCGGAAGCATCAGGCAGCAGTTCGCCTGCAACCTTACCTTCACAGATAATGAGTACTCTGTCGCAGATGCTGCGGAGCTCTGCAAGCTCGGAGCTGGTCATGACGATGGTCATACCCTTTTCCTCTGCCAGCTGCTTGAGCAAGTCGAGGATCAGCTTCTTGGCACCGATGTCAATACCGCGGGTAGGCTCGGAAACCAGAAGCAGCTCGGGAGACTGAGTAAGGGCACGGGCTACGCAAACCTTCTGCTGGTTGCCGCCGGAAAGGCTTCCGGTGTTCTGTGCGGCAGAGGTGCAGCGGATGTCCAGTTCCTTAATCATCTTATCCGCATGCTGGCGGATGGCCTTCTTGTCAGTTACCTTGAAGGGGCCAACCTTCTTGAAGAAAGCATCTTCAATCTGCTGAGCAGTGAACGCGATGTTCATATCGATGGGGCTGTTGAGCAGCAGGCCAACGCCCTTACGGTCTTCGCTTACGAATGCAAGATCCGCCTTAAGGGCAGACTTGGTGTCATTCAGCTTGAGCTCTTCGCCCTTGAACTTTACCTGACCGTCTGCAGGATACAGACCCATTATGCCGTTGGCAATACCCAGCTTGCCCTGACCTGCAAGGCCGCCGATGCCAACTACTTCGCCCTTGCGAACGGTGAAATCAACACCCTTTACAACTTCGCCGGGCATATTTACGCGAAGGTTCTTAACCTCAAGCATGGGTTCGTCGCTGATAACACGGTTGGAATCATTGCGCTCCAGAGTAAGAGCACGGCCAACCATCAGACGGGCGATTTCCGCTGCGGTAAGTTCCTTGGTATCCTTGGTGGCTACCCATTCGCCGTCGCGGAGAATGGTAACGCGGTCGGATACATTGATAATTTCATCCAGACGATGGCTGATAAATACGATACCGATGCCCTTTGCGGCAAGACGCCTGATGGCAGCCAGCAGGTTTTCGGTTTCGCTCTCGGTAAGTACGGCGGTGGGCTCGTCAAATACCAGGAAGCGGATACCGGTCTTGTCTATTTCACGGGCTATTTCAACAAACTGCATATGGCCTACAGGCAGACCGTGAACCATGGTGTATTCTTCAATATCCATACCCATGGTATCCAGAGCCTTGCGGGCATCAGAATGCATAGTTTCCATGTCCATATATTCAAGGCGCTTGCCGAAAAGCTTGGATGCCAAGCTCGGTTTAGTGAGCTCACGGTTGAGCTTTATGTTTTCAGTGATGGTAAAGCCAGGAATAAGCATGAATTCCTGATGTACCATGCCGATGCCCTTCATCATGGCATCATGGGGAGTCATAATATGAGCATCCTCACCGTCGATTTCAACGGTACCTTCAAAGCCGCCGGTTTCATGAATAACAGGCATGCCGAAGAGAATGTTCATCAGGGTGGACTTACCGGCGCCGTTTTCGCCTATAAGAGCATGGATTTCGCCGGGGCGAACATCCATATTGATGCCCTTAAGCACCTGATTGTCGCCGTAGAACTTGCCCACGTTTACAAAACGCAAAATTGATTCTGCCAAAGCTTGAAAACCCCTTTCTTACTCGGGTATTACACCTTCAGTGTACAGCAAAGCGCAAGGCTTTGTGTCCTGCGCATTTCTGTACACCGAAGGCATTACGTTAATAGAAACGGGGCGGCGGAGCTAATGCGCCGCCGCCCCGTGTTCTGCTGTTAATAATACCTATCAGTGATAGTTATTAAATTAGTAGTTGAGGTAACCCAGCTGGTATACC
>JAZNUG010000061.1:0-5145 GCA_045592165.1 Clostridia bacterium
CAGAAAAGATTCAGCGCAAGCTTGGGGGAGCCGCCCATAGCGTATATATCGCTGAGGGCGTTTGCCGCCGCAACCTGACCGAATGCGTAGGGATCATCCACCATGGGCGGGAAAAAATCCACGGTTTGAATTATTGCAATATCAGGGCTGACACGGTATACTGCCGCATCATCCGCAGTATCAAAACCCACCAGCAGATTAGGATCGGGCACTTCGTTCCTTGGCAGGGCAGAAAGCATCTCGTCCAGGGTCCCCGGACCGATTTTGGCTGCTCATCCTCCGCAGCTTGTCATGCTGGTAAGACGTACTTCTTCCATTTGTAAAAAACCTTCTTTCACTATTCCTCTATGGTATTATACACCATCCTGCGGACTTATACAAAGCAAAAAGCATACCTGTCAGCAAACAAAACAGATATATTCTTTCTCTTCTCACCCTTGTGTAATTGCAAAAAATGTTATACCATTTATGTATCAGAACAAGAAAAACTCATGCATTTCTGCAAATGTATTACTTTTATTCATGCAAAGTGAGGAACTGTGATGGATACAAAAAAATTAGAGGTGCTGCTAAAGGCCATCGAAACCGGCAACCTTACCGCCGCCGGCGATGAAATGGGCTTTACCCAATCCGGTGTAAGCCACCTTATAAAAAGCATAGAAAACGAGCTGGGATTTCAGCTGCTGATAAGGGGCAAAAGCGGCGTACGTCTCACCCCTGACGGGGAAGAGCTGCTGCCCACCATCCGCGAAATCGTAAACGCCACGGAGCGGCTTTCCCAGTATTCTTCCAACATACGGGGCATGAGTTCCGGCCGCATACGCATCGGCACCTATACCAGCGTATCCATATTCTGGATGCCCGGGATAATACAGCGCTTCAGCCATGATTATCCCGGCATACGCATTGAGCTTGCGGAGCTGGATAACGATCCGCTCATCGAAAAACAGCTCAGCGATGGCACTATAGACTTTGCTTTTATGAGCAACCCCAGCGGCCTCAATGAATGGATCCCCCTTGCAAACGACCGGATTGTTGCGCTGCTGCCAAAGGATCACATCCTCGCGGAAAAGGAAGTACTCTCCCTTTCAGATATTGCCGGCCAGCCCTTCATCATGCCCTCTGCAGGTTTTGATTCCGACATAAACCGTATAATGAGCGGCCTTGAAACACCCCCGCGTGTTGTATTCTCCTCCATGGATTTCAGGGCAATCGTAGCCATGGTACAGCACGGCCTGGGCATCAGCATAGTTCCTGAAATGATACTTTCCGACATAAAGGCAGACGTGGTGATAAAGGAGCTTTCCCCCTGCCAGTACAGACCCCTTGGCATAGCTGTGCGCTCCCTTGCAAACGCATCGCTGGCATCCCGCACCTTCATCAAATATGCCCGCAATGTGATAAGCGGTACCCCCATAGACGACATCAATCCTCAAAGGAGCGGAGCAAATGAAGACGGTATGTAAGCGGCTGCATCGCGGCGACGACCTGATGAAGGAAATAAAATCCCTCTGCTCAGAGCATGGCATTGCCGCAGGAATAGTGCTTTCCGGAGTGGGCTGCGTATCACGGGCAAGGATAAGGGATGCTTCCGGAGTGACTATTCGGGAGATCTGCCAACATATGGAAATTGTTTCCCTCAACGGCACGGTAAGCGCCGCCCGCTGCCATCTGCATATTGCCCTTTCCGCAGAGGATCTTTCCACCATCGGCGGACATCTTTGCGAAGGCTGCATAATCAACACCACATGCGAGCTTGTGATAGGCATACTGGACGGCATAGCATACGGCGTGGAGCAGGATAATGAAACAGGCTACGATGAGATAGTATTCAACCAAATATAGTCAAAACAAAAAAGGCTGCTCATGCAGCCCCTTTTATTTATTGAATCACAGCCAGGTGAACCAATCTGCAATATTCATATTGAACCAGCTATAGCCGAGATCGTACTTGGGAAGGTGCCCTGCGCCCATAAGCGCGCCTACTGCCGCCCACAGTCCTGCTGCTATGAGCAGCACCAGCACAACCTGCCAGAAGTCCATGCCCTTTTTCCCGGCCTTTGCAGGCTCTGCAGCAATGGGTATATCGGATACAGGCTCTTCTGCATCGCATACGGGCTCCGTGCTTTCCTCTGCGGCCGCCTTAACTGCGGTAAGGTCCTTGACCTCCTCAAGATACTCTCCGGCCATCTTCATGGTCTGAGCCTGCAGTATTTCCTTCTGTCTTCTTTCGCCTATGCTGTAAAGCAGGCTTTCGATTATATCAGGGCTCTGCTGGGAATTCAGCGCCAAATAAAGCTCGGTAAATGCAGCCTTGGTGGCCTGACGGGCAGCATCGGAATCGCCTGACTCCGCATACAGCTTAAGATACAGCCCCTTGCCGTATTCGGTAATGAGTCTGCGGAAAGCCTGCTTGTCCTGCTGCTTTATTTTGCTGAGAATTTCCTGAGTATCCATGTTGCCTCCTGTGCTTTTGGCTTCGCATGATTATATCACATATTCAGCCCCGAAAGAAATATTTTTATTTTTCAATTGGATTCTTTCTTAAAACTTTATGTACCGGCCTATTATGGGCAGCAGCCTATCCGCTTCCTGCGGGGCATATCTTGGAGAAACTGCAAGGGTGACAAAGTCATACGGTTCCTCCGCCCTGAACGTGCGGTAATCATCGTACACGTTAAATGGAATTGCCGGCTCAGGTCCGTTTGCGCTCTCCGACAGCCTTGCCGCAAAGGAGCTGAGCTGTATTATGTCATCTTTTCCCGGCAGCAGTATTTCTTTGGGTATATCCGGACGGGATCTGGGATTGCGTACATTATCCAGCGAACTTATCCAGCGGAAGGCCAGCGCAAAAAGCAGATAGTTTGCCTCATCCAGCTGACATCTCTCATAATAGCTTTCAATATCCGCCCTTTTGTCCAGCAATCGCGGCAGCACTCCGTTCAGCACAAAGCCGGGACCCGGCTTGCCTATGCCAAGGTCGCTGTGGGCATCCACATGGGTGACGTGAAAGGGTGCGGCAAGGATACCCTCGCCCATTTTATCCCGCCAGAATATCAGCGCCGCATCGTGAGTTTCAAACCCGGCACCCGGTATGGGTGAATCCGTACTCAGGCCGCATTGTTCCTCCAGAAAAGCCGCTACGTGCTCCTCTGCCCATGGCTCATGGCCCTCAAGGCAGGGCCTTTGGCCCACATCCGCAAGAGGGCAGCAATCCGCAAGAAAAAAGTCCAGATCTATATCCAGTACCCTCAAGGGACACCTCCATAATTTATGCTGATATCAGCATAACATAAATCCCGGATTTTCCCAATCCGGATATTAAAAAAAGCTATGATTTACCTCGGATTTTTATATTGACACAGGCCGTTCTGAAAGCTATACTAAACACGTCTTTAGATGATAAATATTTGTTGCAAAGGATTGCCTGAAAATGACCAATCGTGAGCGGGAAATACTGGATATAATCAAGCAGCAGCCGGATATCGAGCAGAGTGAAATCGCCGCCCGGCTGAACATTGCCCGTGCCTCCGTGGCAGTGCACATTTCCAACCTTCAGAAAAAAGGCTACATCGGCGGACGCATTTACCTTGTAAACGATGCCCCCTATGCCGTGGGTATAGGCGCCGCAAATGTAGATATATGCGGACGCAGCAGCCAGCCGGTGATAATTCACGACAGCAATCCAGGCCGCATGAATATCTCCGCCGGCGGCGTTACCCGCAATGTCTGCGAAAACCTTGCCCGCCTGGGAGGCAGCGTAAGGCTTATCTCTGCCCTGGGCAGCGATATTTACGGCCGCATGATAAGGGACGACTCCACTGCCGCAGGAATTGACATGAGCCAGTGCATGGTGGTGGAAAATCACTCCTCATCCTCCTACATCTCCATGCTGGATGATCACGGAGAGATGTACGTTGCTCTGTCGGATATGACGGTACTTCAGAACATGAACATGGAGTTCATCCGCCGCCGCGAAGGGGTTATCAAGGGCGCAAAGCTGATGATATTCGATCCCGGCCTGCCTGAGGATGTTATCGACGGAATAACCATGCTGTACGGCAGCACCATGCCCCTGTTCTGCGATCCTGTATCCTCAGCCTATGCCACCCGCCTTAAGCCCTATGTGGGCCGTGTACATACCCTCAAGCCCAATCTTATGGAGCTTGCTGTATTGAGCGGACATAAGACCAACAACATCGAACAGACCAAGGCTGCATGCTCAATACTGCTGGATAAGGGCATACAGCGCATATTCGTATCCCTGGGCCAGAAGGGCTGCCTCTATATGGATAGGGATGACAAGATTATCACCCGCTCCCTCAGCCCCGTATCCGATCCTGTAAACACCTCCGGCGCAGGCGATGCCTTTATGGGCGCAGTTGCTTACGGCTACCTTACGGATATGGACATCGACACCACCCTCAATTACGCACTTGCTGCAGGCGTTGCGGCAATATCCGACCCGAATACCATTAATCCCCGCATGAGCGTGGAAATGATAGAAAAAATAATTACCGAAAGAGGATAAATACTATGACTATGAAGGATTATCTCAGCATTACCCCCGAAATTCAGCAGGCAATCGACGAGGGCCGCCCCATAGTAGCCCTTGAAAGCACCATACTCAGCCACGGTATGCCCTTCCCTCAGAATGTGGAATTTGCCCACAAGGTAGAAGAGATAGTCCGCGGCGAAGGCGCCATTCCCGCCACCACCGCCATCATCGGCGGCAAGCTGAAGGTTGGCCTTACCTCCGAAGAACTTGAGCTTATGTGCAAGGGCGAAAACGTGGGCAAGGTAAGCCGTCGTGACGTGGCCGTATATCTTGCCACCGGCAAGACCGGCGCAACCACCGTTGCCACCACCATGATGATCGCCGCAATGGCCGGCATTCCCATCTTTGCCACCGGCGGTATCGGCGGCGTACACCGCGGCGCAACCGAGACCATGGACATCAGCGCAGACCTGCAGGAGCTGGCACATACTCCCGTTGCCGTTGTTGGCGCCGGCGCAAAGTCCCTGCTGGATATCGGCCTTACCCTGGAATACCTGGAGACCATGGGCGTGCCCGTTATCGGCGTTGACACCATGGACTTCCCCGCTTTCTACTGCCGTAAGAGCGGCTACAAGGTAGACCACAGC
>JAZNUG010000062.1:0-2840 GCA_045592165.1 Clostridia bacterium
TCCACCCCCCGGCCATACAGATAACATTCACCCAGCCTATACTGCGCCATGGCATTTCCCTGCTCCGCCGCCTTGCGATACCAATTGAACGCTTCCGTGGGGTTCTTCTCTACGCCTTGGCCATTTGCATAGCAGACCCCCAGATAATTCTGAGCCCAGGCAAGTCCCTGTTCCGCAGCCTTGCGATACCAACTGACCGCTTCCTCATAGTTCTGCTCTACGCCTTCGCCATCGTAATAGCAGCCCCCCAGATTATACTGCGCCCAGACATTTCCCTGTTCCGCAGCCTTGCGATACCAATTGAACGCTTCCGTGGGGTTCTTCTCTACGCCTTGGCCATTTGCATAGCAGACCCCCAGATAATTCTGCGCGTTGGCATGTCCCTGTTCCGCAGCCTTGCGATACCAATTGTCCGCTTCCTCATAGTTCTGCTCTACGCCGTGGCCATCGTAATAGCAGACCCCCAGATTATACTGCGCGTCGGCATCTCCCTGTTCCGCCGCCTTGCGATACCAATTGAACGCTTCCGTGGGGTTCTTCTCCACCCCCCGGCCATACAGATAACACTCACCCAGGCTATTCTGCGCGTTGGCATATCCCTGTTCCGCAGCCTTGCGATACCAACTGACCGCTTCCTCATAGTTCTGCTCTACGCCTTGGCCATCGTAATAGCAGTCCCCCAGATTATGCTGCGCCTTGACATCTCCCTGTTCCGCAGCCTTGCGATACCAACTGACCGCTTCCTCATAGTTCTGCTCTACGCCTTTGCCATTGTAATAGCAGCTCCCCAGATTATTCTGCGCTTGGGCAAATCCCTGTTCCGCAGCCTTGCGATACCAATTGAACGCTTCCGTGGGGTTCTTCTCTACGCCTTGGCCTTTTGCATAGCAGACCCCCAGATTAAACTGCGCGATGTCAAGTCCCTGTTCCGCAGCCTTGCGATGCCAATTGAACGCTTCCGTGGGGTTCTTCTCTACGCCTTGGCCATTTGCATAGCAGACCCCCAGATTATTCTGCGCGTCGGCATCTCCCTGTTCCGCAGCCTTGCGATACCAGTTGAACGCTTCCGTGGGGTTCTTCTCTACGCCTTTGCCATTTTCATAGCACCAACCCAGATTATTCTGCGCGTTGGCAAATCCCTGTTCCGCAGCCTTGCGATACCAATTGAACGCTTCCGTGGGGTTCTTCTCTACGCCTTTGCCATTTTCATAGCAGATCCCCAGATTATTCTGCGCGATGTCAAGTCCCTGTTCCGCAGCCTTGCGATACCAATTGAACGCTTCCTCATAGTTCTGCTCTACGCCTTTGCCATTGTAATAGCAGCTCCCCAGATTATTCTGCGCGTCGGCATCTCCCTGTTCCGCAGCCTTGCGATACCAATTGAACGCTTCCGTGGGGTTCTTCTCTACGCCTTTGCCATTTTCATAGCACCAACCCAGGTTATACTGCGCTTCGGCAACTCCCTGTTCCGCAGCCTTGCGATACCAACTGACCGCTTCCGTGCGGTTCTTCTCTACGCCTTGGCCATTTGCATAGCAGAAACCCAGATTATGCTGCGCGTTGGCATATCCCTGTTCCGCAGCCTTGCGATACCAATTGAACGCTTCCGTGGGGTTCTTCTCTACGCCTTGGCCATTTGCATAGCAGACCCCCAGATTATGCTGCGCTTGGGCAAATCCCTGTTCCGCAGCCTTGCGATACCAATTGAACGCTTCCTGCGGATTCTTCTCCACCCCCCGGCCATACAGATAACACTCACCCAGGCTATTCTGCGCGTCGGCATCTCCCTGTTCCGCAGCCTTGCGATACCAATTGAACGCTTCCGCATACGATTTTTCATCATAATACAACCCGGCCAGATTCATCTGCGCCCTGACATTTCCCATTTCGGCTGCTTTGAGAAACCAGCGGTGCGCTTCATACTTGTTTTTCTCCACGCCTTCGCCACTGCTGTAGCACAATCCTAAATTATTTATCGCATCCGACAGCCCCTGTTCGGCGGCGGCGCGGAACCAGCGGACGGCTTCCTGCGGATTCTTTTCGCCCCCCTGACCATGCTTGTAGCACACAGCCAGACAGAATTGAGCCATGGCATCACCATGCTCTGCACCGGCTTTCAGCCAGGCGTAGATATCCCCCGGCAGCGGCGTATCCGCAGAGCGTCTGATTACCGGAGAGGCGGCAGGAGTCGGAGCCTCCGCAGGCGCAGGCTGCGCTGCAGGTGTATCCTGTGCCGGGGGCGGCGTCGGCTGTGCGGCATCTTCCTGAGCCTGCACCACAGGCAGCCCCAGCAGGCCGCCCGCCATCAGTAATGTGATTGTATTTGTGTTCATTTTTTTATTTTTCAGTGTTAAAGAAATGGTATCAATAATCAGATAGATTGTTTCGTTTATATGTCGGGATAAAACCGTGTTTACTTGCTTTTTTTTGCACTATGAACATATTTAATAACACCAAGGATTATCAAGCTCAAGCAACAGCATAATATTCTTGCCTTCCACAAGTCTCGTTTATGTTCAGCCTTTCTTCTTTCCCTTTGACTATTGATTGCTTGCTGATATGCTCCCATCCTAAGGCGTTGCATTTTCGGAGTGTTGCTACAGCTTTATAAAGCCCCTGTGCGGCAGCCAGTCTCAGCCTCCTCGGCATTTGATATGCTGAAGCAGGAAGGGCTGGCAGCCACATCTGCCGACGGCCGTCTGCTGCTCACGCGCAGCGGACGACTCGTGGCGGATGAAATTGCCGTGGGGCTTATTTAAGACACGCTCAAAGCTGTTTCAGCAGCTTGTCGGCACCTCTGTAATCACCCAGTTTTCGGAGAATTCGCTTCGCCTCATCTT
>JAZNUG010000063.1:0-4657 GCA_045592165.1 Clostridia bacterium
CACCATTACCTGCATAGATGTGGATACATTTGAACTTGGCATACAGGCAGCGGAAATGCTTATAGAGCAGGTGGAAGACCCCATGTCCAGCATGAGACAGGTATTGCTCTCCACCAAGATAATTGAACGTCAGTCCACAGCTCACCAAGAGCACAGCCAGTAAAAAACACCAAGAAAGGAAAAGCCTATGAACCTGTCAGCAATACAGCATCGGCCAAACTGGGAATACATTTATCCAAGCGCGGGAGATAAGCTTGAGATACGGCTTGTTACCCAATGCTGTGATGCTCGTCAGGTGCATCTGGTCTATTGGAAGCGGGAAGAAAAAGCTCCCGGCTGCCGAAGGTATATGCCCATGCCCCTGAAGCTGCGGGATGGATATCGCGACTACTTTACCGCCACAGTCCAGATGGACAGCATCGCGGCATACACCAGATATTGCTTTTTGATACAGTCAGAGAATGAGGATATCTGGTTTGGAGCAAGGGGCTTTCAGAACACAGAGCCCGGCATGGAGGATAACCACTTTGAGTTTCTCTGGCCCAATGCCGAGGATGGATTCAGTGCTCCGGAGTGGAGCAAAGAACAGGTATACTACCAGATATTCCCCGAGCGGTTTGAAAACGGAGGCTCTGAGCTGTCACCAGCAGATGTTCAGCCCTGGGGCAGCGAGCCTACCCGTGAAAACTTCATGGGCGGTGACCTTCCCGGAATAACAAAAAGACTGGACTATATCCAGTCTCTGGGTATCACATGCATATATCTGAATCCCATATTTAAAGCGCCGTCCAATCATAAATATGATACGGTGGATTATTACAGCATAGACCCTCACTTTGGCACAGAACAAGACTTCAAAGAACTTGTAGAACAGGCTCATAAACGAAACATCCGGGTAATACTGGATGGAGTTTTCAATCATTGCGGTTACTATTGGCCGCCATTTCAAGACGTAGTAAAAAACAGGGACAAATCCCCATATAAAGATTGGTTTTTCATTGGTTCATATCCTGTAAGTTTGGAAGAAGTAAATTATGACTGCGTGGGCCATTACAAGTGGATGCCCAAGATAAATCTTTCCAATCCGGAAACAAGAAAATACTTTATTGACGTAGGAAAATATTGGGTAAAGGAATTTGGCACGGACGGCTGGAGGCTGGATGTTGCGGATGAAGTGCCCATGACATTCTGGGAAGAGTTCGCATACCAAATTAAACAGCAAAGTCCTCACTGCATACTCATTGGCGAAACATGGGGAGACGCTCAGCGGCTCATCGCACCGGGACGTCTGGATTCAGCTATGAACTACGTATTCCGGGACGCCGTAAAGGACTGGCTGGCTCTGGGCAAGATCAAACCATCGGGGTTTGATCACATGGCAAACAGAATGCTTGCCATGTATCCATACGAGACAGCGCTTAGGATGTATAACCTTATAGGCAGCCACGATACCCCCCGCTTCCTCACAGTATGCCGCAAAGACAAAAAGATGTTCCGCCTTGCGGTGGCGCTGCAAATGACATTCCCCGGCTGTCCCGTGGTGTACTACGGAGATGAAGTGGCAATGACAGGCGAAAACGACCCGGGCTGCCGCGGAGCCATGGATTGGGCAACGGCAGAGCGGGGCTCCGATCTTATCGATTGGTTCAGAAAGCTTATCGAACTTCGGCGTTCTTCAGAGTCACTTATATCCGGCGAATTCCACACTGCGCTGTGTGATGACCAAGCAAACGCATACGGATATTGCCGCTCAACGGAAAATGAAACCACCCTTGTACTGCTGAATGCAGGCGAAAAAGACGGCGAGTTCTCTGCTGCAGTACCGGGAGGGGAGCATGAGTGGCAGGAAGTATTTACAGGAGAAAAGCTACACTCTGAAGAAGGCGTAAAGGTAATCAATGATTCGTATCTTGTGGGGTACACGGGAAGGCTGAAGGTTCAGATACCCGCCTATTCCATTAGGATATATAAAAAAAGAAAGTGAGGAAAAACACATGAAGTACACAAAAAAACTGGCGCTTTTACTAACCGCAGCTCTGCTTTTAGTGGCATTCGCAGGGTGTAGTGAAAAAGCGCCAAGTAGTTCATCCCAGCAGGCGGAAGTTCAGCCCGAGCAAAGCGAAGAATCCGCCGAAGTCGCAGAGGTTGTTGAACCTGTTACCATCAACTTCTGGCACCATTACAGTGCACAGTCTGCTGAGAATGAAACCCTTATGAATGTGCTGATTCCCAAGTTCGAGGAGGAGCATCCCGAGTATAAGATCAATGCTGTCTCCCACGAGTGGGCCGATTTGCACGACAAGATACTGATTAGTGCAAGCTCCCAGACACTGCCCGATGTGGCTCGTCTGGATATCGCCTGGGTACCTGAGTTCCAGAAGATGAACATCCTTGTTCCCCTGGATCAGGAAATGGCAGACTTTGCAGATGTATCCGCCAACCTTCTGCCCAGCGCAATGAGCACCGGTATGGTAAAGGGCAATTATTATGCTATGGCCCTGAATACCAATACCAAGATACTGTTCTATAATGAGCAGGCTCTTGCAGATGCAGGCATTGCCGTTCCCAAGACCATGGACGAAATGCTTGCAGCCATCGCCGCTCTTTCCGGTACCAATGAAAACGGCCAGCAGGTATGGGGCCTCAACGAGCCCGCCCTTGCAGGCTGGAATATTACTCCTTACATCTGGAGCAATGGCGGCAACATCACCAATGAGGATTATACCGTTGCCACCGGCTATCTGAACGGCCCGGAGACCGTAGCTGCCATCAAGACCCTTGCCGACCTCTATGCCGCAGGACAGTTCACCGGCTTTAACAGCGGCGACATCCCCATGACCGACGGCTTCGGTACCGGTCGCTATATGATGCTCCTTGAAGGTCCCTGGAAGACCGCAGAGCTTGCTGGCGCATATCCTGACTTCAAGTATGGCACTTCTGAAATGCCCGCCGGTTCCGCCGGATCCATCTCTGTACTGGGCGGTGAAGACATTGCAATGTTCAACACCGGCAATAAGGAAGGTGCTTGGGAGTTCATGAAGTTCATGACCGGCGACTTTGCTCAGGAAGAAATGGCCAAGTGCGGACAGATCCCTGTAAACAAGACCGCCCTTGAGAGCGACACCGTAAAGAACGCTGCATACGCTCCCTTCCTTGAGGCAATCACCACTGCCAAGGCCCGTCCTCCCGTAGCCTCCTGGTCCGAGATCGACGGCGAACTGACCGCAGCCGTAACCGATATCATCGTTAACGGCGCTGACGTTCAGGCTACCCTTGATGAGCTTGCCGCTAAGGTAGATGAGCTGCTCGCTAAGTAGAAGTATAGCAGAGCAATAGACATTATTCAACCAAATTTGCGGGGCGTGCCGGCGACCCGGCATGCCCCAGTTTCCTCTCTTTTTGCGGGCGTGCTGAGACACGGCGCGCCCCTTTTCCTTTTGTACACCATGCAGGAAGGACGATACAGATGGAATTAAGATCAAAGCGAAACCGCATACAGATAGGCCTGCTTCTGCTGCCCGGCGTGGCCGCCTTTGCCATATTCACCATATACCCCATTCTCAAGCTCCTTTATATGAGCTTCCTGCAATGGGACCTTGGCTCCATGTTTGAGCATTCCTTTATAGGGTTGCAAAACTATGCGAGGGTACTCTCGGATGAGACCTTTCATATAGCCTTTGTAAACACTCTGGTATATACCCTTGTTACGGTGCCGGGGCAGATGGTGCTTGGCTTACTTGCGGCGGTGCTGATAAATTCCATCCCCCGCTTCAGGGTAACATTTCGGGTGATCTACTGCCTCCCCGTCATCACTTCCTGGGTAATCGTATCCTTGATATTCCGCTACATCTTCAACACAGAGGGCATGTTGAACTATCTGCTGACTAACGTGCTGCAGCTAAGCGAAACCAATATACGCTGGCTGGATACACGCTGGGGCGGATTATCTGTGGCAATGATGCTGGGAATATGGAAGGGCGTGGGCTGGAACCTCGTGGTATTCCTTGCCGCACTGCAAAGCGTACCCCAGGAACTTTACGAATCCGCCGCCATAGACGGCTGCGGGAGCTTTTCAAAGTTTTTCTACATCACCCTGCCCAGCATAAAGTCCACGATACTCTTTGCACTGGTAATGCTCACCATTGGCGGATTCAACGTATTCACCTCCATAAAGATGATAACCGACGGCAAGCCTATGCATCAGACAGAGGTGGTACTGACGTGGATGTACAATAAGGCCTTTACCACCGGCGACTTTGGCTACGCCGCCGCACTGTCCTTCATAGTGGCGGTAACGCTGGTGTTCCTTGCAATATTGCAGTTCAAGGCCATGAAGAAAAACAACGAAGAATCATAGAGGTGTGGGTATGGCAACAAAGCTGAAAAAACGTAATATAGTAAACGCTGTAAAGTACCTGCTTCTTCTCCTGGGCGGGGCGGTATCCGTAATGCCCATGATATACATGATAAGCACCTCCCTCAAGCCCAACGGGGCACTGTATGAGTTCCCTCCCCGCTTCTTCCCTTCTGCCGATGAACTGACCATTGAGAATTACCAGTATATCTTTCAGCAGGAGAAGTTCTATCTTAACTTCCTGAACAGCGCCGCAGTAACGCTGCTGACCGTGGTGATTGCAGCCTTTGTGGCAACAGCCCT
>JAZNUG010000064.1:0-2134 GCA_045592165.1 Clostridia bacterium
GGCGGAGCGGAGCGCCCGCAGTGCGGGGAGGAGCGAGGCGGAAGCCCAGAGAGCAAGGGAGCCAAAGGAAGCCGCTCCGTCGGCAACGTATGGCGACCATTGCGAACTGAGAGGTCGAATGACATTAGAAAAGCGAAATGGAAATAGAAAAATTCCGTTTCGCTTTTTTGTATGGAAATAAGTATTTTTGATACTGTCGTTGCGAGCCATCCTGCAGGATGATGCGGCAATCCGAACACCTGCCATGCTCCCATCAGGGCATCCTGTTTTCCGCAAGGAAAACATACCTTAAAAGGGCGGTGGGTGGGATTGCGGCCAATTTAACTTATCTTTGCTTTGCGCCAGTCGGTTATCACCTCATCCGCAAACCCCTGTATCTCGTCCCAGTTCCGCGAGGCAACCTCGTCCCATACGCCCACCAGATAAAAGCCTGCCTGCTTTGCGGTCCGCGCGGCATACAGGGCATCTTCATATACAGCGATATCCGAAGGTCCTGCGCCGAAGCGATCCGCCGCCATAAGGTAGATGTCCGGGATGTGCTTGCCAAGGCCTGTTTCCTCGCAGGAGAGGACAAACTCAAAGTAATCCCCTATGCCGTATTGCTCAAGGCAGGGATAAACAAGGTATTCCGTGGTGGCAGAGGCGATGCACATCCGAACGCCCTTTTGCTTGAGCATATCCAGATATTCCCGCACTCCTTCCTTAAGGGATACGTCGTTGGCATAATGCTGCCCCATAAGGTCGTGCATTTCCCGGGCAACGGATCCCGGTGTGCCGCTCAGGGAAAATTCCCTTATAAAAAGCTCTGCGGACTGCTGCATATTAAGGGGCTTGATGCGCTCCAGCATGTTGTCCGGGATGGGATTCACACCCTTGATCTGCAGGTATTCCCGCCACAGCCCCCGCCAGTAGCCCATTGAGGAAAGCAGGGTGCCGTCCATGTCAAATATAGCGTACTTTTTATTCATAGCTTAATTCCGCCCGATATTGTAGATAATATCATTGTACATCCCTCTGCAGTCCGCCGCAAGGGTGGGGGAACCGTGCAAAAATGGGGAATATTTGCCATAATTATCCTTGCAACCCACCAAGCCCAAGGTTTACAATAATGATATATGACTTTTGACGAAAGGAGAACAACTATGGACGCCGGGCCCTATGGAAGTAGACCAGCCGATAATTTCACATCAAAAAAAACCGACGGCGTTCCGCGTGTGGTGATTCGCCGTCCTTAAAAGGAGAGGAATACCATGGTAGAGGTTGTTCTTCAGTATCTGACTGATCATAAATATGCAAAGGTAAAAGAAACCGTCCGTGAAATGCATTATGCAGACGTGGCGGAGGCTTTTGAGTTGATTGAAGATGCGGAATCCGCCCAGCTGTTCTTCAGGCTGCTGCCCAAGGACATTGCGGCGGAAGTTTTTTCCTATATGGAAGTGGAATCCCAGGAGCGCATCATAAGCACAGTATCCGACAGAGAGCTGCGCTTCATACTGGATGAGCTGTATCTGGATGACTATGTTGATCTTGTTGAAGAAATGCCGGCCAACGTGGTAAAAAGGATACTCAAAAACTCCTCACCCGAAAGCCGCAAGCTGATAAACCAATACCTGCAGTATCCGGATGATTCCGCAGGCAGCCTGATGACCAATGAGTACGTTTACCTTAAGCGTACCACCACCGTCAATCAGGCATTGGGCGTTATCCGTGCCACCGGCGTGGATAAGGAAACCATAAACAAGTGCTACGTGCTGGATTCCCAGCATCACCTTGAGGGCGTCGTTACCCTCAGGGATATAATTCTGGCCGATCCCGATTGCGTTATGGAGGACATAATGCGTTCCAGCGTTATTTCCGCCAATACCAACGAGGACCAGGAAGAAGTAGCCAAGATGTTCTACAAATACGATATGCTTTCCATGCCGGTTGTGGATAACGAAAACCGTCTGGTTGGCATTATCACCATAGACGACGTTGTGGACGTTGTTCAGGAAGAGGTCACGGAGGACTTCGAAAAGATGGCAGGTATATTGCCCAGCGAGGATACCTACCTTAAAACCCCCGTTGTCACGCTGTTTAAGAGCAGAATACTCTGGCTGATGGTGCTGATGGTATCCGCCATGGTCAGCGGCGC
>JAZNUG010000065.1:0-4948 GCA_045592165.1 Clostridia bacterium
GGCAATATTCATGGTACAGCTGATGCTGATAGGCACCATTGCCCTGTCGGCAATCCTTTGCGCCCGCTCTGAAAGAAGGGTGAAATACTTTTTCCCGCTGTTTGCGGCGGCAATGTTTCTGCCCACAGTGCCTGTGTACTATAATTCTACCGCTCTGATACATTCCCTGTGGTATTTTATTGCTTCGTGGATAGGCATTGGCATGGGGCTGCTGAAGAAAAAAATATGATGACGGAGGGACGGTAAAGCAGCGCCGTCCCTTTTACAATATATTGCAAAAATATATGGGTTTCTCCCTCGCTTTGCGGTGCATCCGCCTCGTAAGTGTGTTATACTGTATTTATTCAATTGACCCACATTTCTAAATTATCAATAATTCATCTCACGGAGGAGTTTATGGCAACCGACATACGCTATCTTAACCTGCTCTCAAGGGAGTTCCCTTCTGTTGATTCCGCAAGCGCCGAGATAATCAAGCTGCAGGCAATCCGCAGCCTGCCCAAGGGTACCGAGCACTTCATGAGTGATATTCACGGCGAGCATGAAGCTTTTTTGCATATCCTTGGCAATGCCTCCGGTGCAATTTATGAAAAAATAGACGAACTGTTTGAGCATGCCCTTACTCCTGAGGAGAGGCGCAGCCTTGCGGTATTGATATACTATCCCTCAGAAACCCTTCACGAGATAAAGGACGGCATGACCGCAGGCATGTCTGATTGGTACAGAATTACCATGCATCGGCTTATCGAGATGGCCCGCTATACAGCCTCCAAGTATTCCCGTTCCAAGGTGCGCTCCGCCATGCCGGAGGAGTATGCCTACATAATGGAAGAACTGCTCAAGTCTCAGGATCAGCGCAACAGGCAGCATTATCACGATAACATCATCCGCTCCATAATCGATACCGACGTTGCGGATACCTTCATAATAGCTTTCTGTACCTTCATCAAGCGCATGGCAGTGGATACTCTGCATATTGTAGGCGATATATTCGACAGAGGCCCCCATGCGGATGTTATACTGGATCACCTTATGGAGCATCACAGCGTGGATATCCAGTGGGGCAATCACAACGTGCTGTGGATGGGCGCCGCCGCCGGCAACCCCGCATGCGTTGCCGTTGCGGTAAAGAACTGCCTGCATTACGATAATCTGGATATGCTGGAAAATGCATACGGCGTAAACCTGCTTAACCTTGCAATATTCAGCGACAGGGTATACGGCGATGCAGAGGTATTCCATCCCCGCAATATGCCTGCAGGCCATCGCCTGCCCCAGGATGAAGTGCTGTTCTCCCGCATGCATAAGGCCATGTGCGTAATACAGTTCAAGCTGGAGGGCCAGCTGATAAAGCGCAGGCCGGAATACGGCATGGATGACCGGGATATGCTGTCCCGTATAAATTACGAAAAGGGCAGCATTGAGATAGAGGGCGTGGAATATCCCCTCAGGGACAGCCACTTCCCCACCGTAGACCCCGAGGATCCCACCAGGCTTACCAAAGAAGAGCAGGATGTTATAGACCAGCTGGTATCCAGCTTCCAGCGCAGCGAAAAGATGCAGGCACACGCCCGCTTCCTCTATTCCGTAGGCGCAATATACCGCAGCCACAACGGAAACCTGCTGTATCACGGCTGCATCCCCTGCACCGAAGACGGCGAATTCCAGGAATTCACCCTGTACAGCGATAAGCCCCTCAAGGGCAAGCAGTTCCTTGACTGGGCAGACCGCCTTGCCCGTCAGGGCTACTTTGCTCCGGAAGGCAGCATGGAGCGGGAGCGGGGCAAGGACTTCCTCTGGTTTCTGTGGTGCGGACGCAATTCCCCCATATTCGGCCGCAAGCATATAGCAACATTCGAGCGCACCCTTATCGAGGACAAGAATGCATGGCCCGAGCCCAAGAATCCTTACTATCAGTATTACGGCAATGAGGACTTCTGCCGTAAGATACTGGATGACTTCGGCCTGAATAAGCCCTGGAGCCGCATTATAAACGGACATATCCCCGTAAAGGTAAAAGAGGGCGAAGATCCCCGCAAGGCAGGCGGACGGCTGGTTGTAATCGATGGCGGCTTCTGCAAGGCCTATCAGAAGCAGACAGGTATAGCGGGCTATACCATGTTCTTCAGCTCCCACGGTATGCGCATTGCTTCCCATGAACCCTTTACCACCAGAAGCGATGCAATATACGCCAAGAAGGATATAACCTCCCATTCATTCATAGTGGAAAACCTGCCCAGACGTCTGCTCATTGCAGATACCGATATGGGCGAGGAGCTTGCCCAGAGAATAGCCGACCTTAAGGAGCTGCTGGCCGCATACCGTGCCGGCAAGATAAGGACGGACGGCACCGGATTGAATATATAGCAGGCAAAGATACAAGGAGAGTTTGTTTATGAAAGAGTTTTCCGAGTTTCCCCGGGTATCCTTAGGAATTCTGCCTACTCCCATGTACAGGCTGCCGAATATCAGCAGGATGCTTGGCAAGAATGTATATGTAAAGCGGGATGATATGACCGGCGTTGCCCTTGGCGGCAACAAGGTACGCAAGCTGGAGTTTCTCATTGCCGACGCAATGGAGCAGGGCTGCGACTATATGCTGACCACCGGCGGTGCCCAGAGCAACCACGCCATGCTTACCGCAGCCTGCTGCAGCAGGCTGGGCCTTGGCTGCATACTTGTGCTGCAGAAGCGGGGTGTATGGCAGAAGCTTGGCAATCAGATAATCAACAGCCTCCTCGGGGTGGATGTGCGCTTTGTGGATACTGACGATTTTGATCAGGTTTATGCCGAGATGGACCGCATATGCGATGAGCTGCGTGCAAAGGGTCATAAGCCTTGCCTGGTGCCCATGGGCGGCTCTGTGCCCAGAGGATCTCTCGGCTATGTGAATGCTGCAAAGGAAGCCATTGAGCAGGCAAAGGAAATGGGCGTTATCTTTGACGATATCATCTGCTGCACCGGCAGCGGCGGCACCCATGCAGGCATGGATCTTGGCGCAAGGCTGTATTCTCCCTCCACCCGCGTAACCGGCATTGCCGTAAGCGATACCGAGTTTGAACCTGTTGTTGCGGAGCTTGTAAACGGCGCTTCTGAGCTTATGGAAGCGGATGTATCCGTAAAGCCTGGGGATATAAACGTATACAAGTGCTTCGGCGCAGGCTATGCCATACCCTCTGGGGCAGGCGTTGAGGCGGTGAAGCTGATGGCAAAGCAGGAGGGTATAATACTTGACCCTGTGTACACCGGCAAAACCTTCGCAGGTCTTCTTCAGCTTGCAGAGCAGGGTTACTTTGAGGGCCGTGAAAACATACTTTTCCTCCACAGCGGCGGCGCAGGCGGCCTGTTTGCCATTGATATGGATCATACTGAAGGGTAGTAATGTTTGTGATCGTCTTCTTTTTCTCTTTCTTTTCAGGAGAAAAGAAAGAAGAAAAAGAAGCAAAAAGAGAAAGAAAAGCCAAATATAGAAAAGATAAAAGTGGTATACGTTTTTGTATACCACTTTTGTTTTTTGATTTTGAATTGAGATGAGCAACATCCGTCTTTGCCGTAGGCAAAGATACCTTAAAAGGGTGGCGGGAGGGTTGAGATAATGTTTTCACCCAAAAGCAAATTCGGCCTCCTGTTGAGGCCGAATTTGGATAGTGCATATATCTCTGTTTAAATTTTTATTTCAGTTATTCCTTTTGTTCTTTTCTTTTAAAGAAAAGAACATGATATCACTACAGCAGCTTGTTGGTCTGAATGTAAACGTCGCCGGAGCCCAGGGTGATCACGATATCTCCGGGGGAGGCGTTTTCGTCCAGCCATGCGCGGATATCCTCAAAGGTGGGCAGGTAAATGGCGTTGCCGCCGCCTGCGTTGATACCCGCCACCATATCGCGGGCATGAACAGAGCCGTCGTCCTTTTCCCGGCCGGGGAAAATATCCGGCACAAGTACTGCATCCGCCTGATTGAAGCAATCCACTTCCCCTGTAAAGAGGGTCTTTGCGCGGGTGTAGCTGTTGCACTGGAATACGCACCAGAGCTTATTGTGGTTTACACGGCTGGCGGCATCCAGCGCGGCGCGGTTTTCAGAAGGATGATGGGCATAGTCGTGATATACCCGGATGCCGTCACGCTCGCCGTAGAATTCGAATCTTCTGCGGGTGTTGCGGAATGCGCTGAGGGCATCGGAAATAACCTTGAATTCGCCGCCCAGATGCAGGGCGACCACCGCCGCCGCCATTGCGTCGATTACGCCGTGGCTGCCGGGCACGTGCAGCTTGATGGAGCCAAGGGTTTTACCCCTGAAGCACAGGTCAAATGAGGGGCAGCCCTCATTGTCGTAAACCAGATTTGCGGGGGTATAGTCCGCATCGGCAAGACCGTAGGACAGTTTATTTCCGGGGAAATTGTCGAAAAGCTTCTTTACCCGGAAGTCATCGGTGCAGGCGATGAAGCAGCCGTTTTCGGGCAGAAGACCGATAAACTTTTCAAAAGCCTTTACGATGTTGTCTATGGTTTTATAGTAGTCAAGATGGTCGTTGTCAATGTTGTTTATCAGTGCCACGGTGGGGCGGAGGGTAAGGAAACTCTCAACGTATTCGCAGGCCTCTGTGATAAACAGGTCATGGGAGCCTATGCGGGTGCCGCCCTGCAGAAACTCCACAAAGCCGCCGATGTGAACGGTGGCATCCATGCCGCCCATGTGGGAAATGAGGGCCAGCATGGAGGTGATGGTGGTCTTGCCGTGGCAGCCCGCAATGGCGACAACGGAGTCATAGCGCTCGGAGATCTGACCGAGAGCAACGCTGCGCTCGAGCTCGGGAATACCAAGCTCTTTTGCCATCTGCCGCTCGGGGTTATCGGGTTTGATGGCAGCGCTGTAAATGACGAGGTCTGCATCCTTGACATATTCGCCCGTGTGTCCCACGGAGAAGGGGATGCCCGCTTGGTCGAGCG
>JAZNUG010000066.1:0-10304 GCA_045592165.1 Clostridia bacterium
AGATAAAATTCGACGTGGAGTAACATAAACAAAGATTTGCGCCGCCAAAGGATAAGGGGCGGCGTTTGTCATATCGGGAGGATATTATGCAGGGCGAAAAGTGGCTGAAATGGGCGGTGGAGCTGCAGAGCATAGCTCAGGCGGGCCTGTATTACGGCAAGGATGTATTCGATATACAGCGCTTTGAGCGTGTGCGGGAAATAGCTGCGGAAATGGTAGCCGAAGGGACGGATATGCCCATTGAAAAGGTTAAGGATCTTTTCTGCTGTGAAACAGGTTATCAGACTCCCAAACTCGGATGCAGAGCAGCCGTATTCAAGGAGGATAAAATACTGCTGGTTCAGGAATCAAACGGCAGATGGACTCTTCCCGGAGGATGGGTGGATGTTTATTCTTCCCTGAAGGAAGGCGTGGAAAAGGAAGTATGGGAAGAAGCGGGGCTGAAGGTAACCGCAGAGTCGGTTATAGCCCTTCTGGATTGGAAAAAGTACTGCATTCCTCCCCGCGCTTACGGTATATGCACTGCGTTCTTCCTCTGCAAAGCCATAGAGGGTGAATTTAAGCAAAACATCGAAACCGTAGCTTCGGGATATTTTGCAATGGACGAGCTGCCGCCCCTTGACGAAGGCAAAACCACCCGAGAGCATATTGAAATGTGCTTTGAGGCATACCGAACGGAAAACTGGAAGCCGCTGTTTGATTAGAAGTTGAAAGGGGAGGTAATTTGTATGAAAAAAGTTATTATTGCAATGATTGCGATGTTTATTCTGATGATTCCTCTGGGAGGAGTCTGGGGAATTCTTTTTCAGCCTCTTATTGGTGGTGGTGTTGAACAATCTTTTATTTATCCCATTTATGCAGGAATCATTCTTCTTGCAGGACTGGTTGTAGGATGTACTGTTGTAATCATAGAGGAAATACGTTCTCCTAAAAAATAAAATCTGATTTAACGCACATAAATCAGCTGTATATACACAGCACATTGCTGTACAGCGTCAATAACAAAAAAGCCAGGCTGCATTTTACAGCTTGGCTTTAACTATTATTTTTGCTTTTACCGCAGCCCGAATGCCAGTATGGCTTCCAGCGCACCGCCGCCTATTGCCCTTGCCTTATCGGATACGGTGAAACAGTGATCCTTGGTGCAGCGGGGGTCAACGTCGGCGCATTTCATGCCTTTGGGGGTGTCGTAGCCTTCCGGAAGCAGGCCGCGCAGCACGCCGGGAATGGCAGAGATGACATTTTCGCCGCCTACGGTGGCAACAACCTCTCCTGCGGCTACCGTATCGCCGATTTCCCTGAGGCAATGGAATGTTCCGCTTGCGGGGGAGTGCATTACTCTTTCTGCGCCGTATCCTGCAATCATGCCGGGAATGCCGGTATTGGGTATGGGACTCTGACCATGTTCATAGTATACGCGGCCCAGATGGTGTCCCCGCTTGGTTTCTATTGCGGCGTGGCAGTCCGCACCGACTGTGAAGCCGGGGCCTACGCCCAGCACCAGCTTTGCATCGGTTATTGAAGTGCCGGTGTTGTATTTGGCGATTATTGCGTCTATTACCGCATCAGGTTTAAGTTTGAGGGCTTCGCTGCCTGCGGGGTCTGCAAGCACGGGGACATTGCCGTCGGCCAGAATCTTTGCGGCGTGTTCGGCGTTATCAGCCTTTACGGCGGTCAGCCCTTCTACCTGTGCTGTACCGTTGTACATGGCTTCAGAAAAGGCAGCGGTGCGGCGTATGGCGGAGGGCTTTTCTATATCCGTCATAGCCACCTGAATATTTGCAAGGCGCAGTCTTTGAGCGATACCTGTTGCCAGGTCGCCTGCGCCCTTTATAACTACAAGCATGTTTCCTCCAAAAAGAACTGTACGATTAACTGATGATTGAATTATACCACCCATGATTTTTTCAGTCAAATTGACCAAAACGAAGACAAAGGGTGTGTAATTGTTAAATTCGCATATAAAACTATGGCGAATGTGAGCAGTTGATGGTATGATAATATATAATAGCACAAATATGATTCTGATCAGGAGGGAAGATAATATGGCATTTCTCGATAAGCTGAATACCATAGCAAAAAACGTAGGCGAAAAGACCGGCGATGCGATTGAAATTACCAAACTGAACGCAAAAATAGCAAGCGAAAAATCTGCAATGGCCGAGCTGTATAAGCAGCTGGGCGAAAAGATATATGAAAAATACACCGCAGGCGCATATCAGGATGAAGATATGACAGCCCTCTTTGCTTCTGTTGACGGCCGCAAGGCAGCCATTGCAGAGGCCGAAGGCAAAATTACTGCAATCAGGGAGGAAAATCAGGCCAAAGTCCAGGCTGCGGCAGAGGTACATCCCGCTGAAAACGCTGCGCCCGCAGGCGTAGTATGCCCCAATTGCGGAGCAGTTGCTGCAGAAGGTGTGAAGTTCTGCGATCAGTGCGGCACCAATATCCAGGTGTCTGTTTCTGCTGCAGAAGAAAAGAAAGTTTGTTGTTGTTGCGGCGCAGAAGTTGTATCCGGCGTTAAGTTCTGTAGCCAGTGCGGCACTAAGATTGAATAAAAAACACGGGCCGGGGTGTATTCCCGGCCCGGTTTTTGATATTTACGGAGGTAAAAAGATATGCTCAATGCCCAGAAAACCGACGCTTATATCGCAATACTCAAGGAGGAACTGCAGCTTGCAACAGGCTGCACAGAGCCTATAGCCATAGCCTACTGCGCCTCAAGGCTCCGGGATATCCTGGGAGCACAGCCTGAGAGGGTGGATGCAGAGGTCAGCGGCAATATACTGAAAAACGTAAAGAGCGTTGTAGTGCCGAATACCGGCGGCCTTAAGGGAATAAAGGCGGCGATAGCCGTAGGTATAGTTGCAGGAGAAACCGAGCGGATCCTGCAGGTTATTTCCTCTGTGCCCGTTCAAAAGCATGGGGACATCAAGGCATATCTGGACAGCGTTGCAATAGATATCAGTTGTCCCGAAACTCCCCGTATGCTGGATATCCGTCTTACCGGCTATGCTGGCGATGACAAGGCGGTTGTTCATATTGCAAACAACCATTCCAATATCATTTACGAAGAAAAGAACGGCGAAGTTCTGCTGCAGAAGCCTCTTGTGGAATCCGCAGAGGATAACCTTCAGGATAAGAGCGTGCTGAACATTGCGGATATAGTGGAATTTGCCAACACAGTGGATGTAAGCCGCGTTGCGGAAACGCTGGACAGACAGATAAACTGCAATTCTGCCATCGCCGAGGAGGGACTCAGAGGAAACTGGGGCGCAAATATCGGCAGCGTTTTGCTTAAAGAATTCGGCAATGACATCCGTACCGAGGCAAAGGCATATGCCGCCGCAGGCTCAGATGCCCGTATGAGCGGCTGTGAAATGCCTGTTACCATAGTTTCCGGATCGGGAAATCAGGGCATTACCGCCTCCATGCCTGTAATCCGCTATGCAAGGCACCTTGGGGCGACCCAGGAGCAGCTTTACCGCGCATTGCTGGTATCCGACCTTATCACTGTCCATCAGAAGACCGGCATAGGCAGGCTTTCCGCATACTGCGGCGCAATCAGCGCAGGCTGCGGCGCAGGCGCTGCCATAGCATATCTCCACGGAGCTGATGCGGATGTTATTGCGCAGACCGTGGTAAATGCAGTTGCCATTCTTTCCGGTACCATATGCGATGGCGCAAAGCCTTCCTGTGCAGCAAAGATCGCCGCGGCGGTGGATGCAGGCATACTGGGATATAAGATGTGCCTTAATGATCAGCAGTTCTGCCCCGGCGACGGCATCGTAGGCGATGATGCTGAGCAGACCGTTGTAAACGTAGGTCGCCTTGCCAGCCAGGGCATGCGGCAGACCGATAAAACCATACTTAATATAATGACGGGAAAATAAACTTTTCCCCGGAGAGGCTTATGAACAAAACTGATAAAAAGGAGCCTAACCTTAAGCGGGCGGACTTCTTCTACAAACTGCTCAGACCCATTGTGTATCCGCCGGTAAACTGGTGGTATGGCTGCAAAAGCGAACCGCTGCCTGAAATAGACGGCAATTACCTTGTGATTTCGAATCACAATACCAATGTGGATATGATAATGGTGGCGGCCAGCTGCAAGCGGCCAATGCGCTTCGTGGGCAGCGAGCATATCTTTCAGAAGGGCTGGGCGGCAAGGCTTCTTATGTGGGCGGTGGCTCCCATAATCCGCCAGAAGGGCGGCCTTGCATCCGCCACCGTAATGAACATCACCCGTGCGCTGAGGCGGGGTGAGAATATCTGCATATTTGCCGAAGGCAATCGCTCCTACGACGGACGTACCTGTCATGTTCTCCCCTCCACAGGCAAGCTGGTTAAGGCGGGCGGTGCGGCCCTTGTAACCTACCGGCTGGACAGGGCATATCTTACCTCCCCACGCTGGGCATATTCCCTCAGGCGGGGCGGAATGAGCGGCAGAGCCGTAAACATCTACACCAGGGAACAGCTGGCTGCAATGTCCGCAGAGGAGATATACGAGGCAATTTGCCGGGATATCCACGAGGATACCTTCGAGGTGCAGGAAAAGGAGCCAAAGCCCTTCAGGGGCAAGCGCCTTGCGGAAGGATTGGAGCATACCCTGTATTTCTGCCCTGAATGCGAAAAGACCGGCGGCCTTTCCACTAAGGACAATAAGCTTTTCTGCAGCTGCGGAATGCAGGCCACATATAACGAATACGGTCTGCTGAAGGGAACTAAGTTTGAAAGAACCACCTGCTGGAATGACTGGCAGCAGAAAAAGCTGGGCGAATATCTGGATAACGGCGGCAGCCATATCAGCGATGACGATGTATCTCTGTATAAGATAACCCCGGACCACCGCACAGAGCTGGTATACACCGGCCAGGTTAAGCTGGAAAACGGCAGCATGAACTTCGGTCAGTATTCCTTCCCGCTGGAGGAGCTGGACGGCGTGGGTCTTTGCGGCAAGGCAAAAATGGTGCTTATGTACGCAGGCAATCATTACGAGCTCCGCAGCACAAAGCGCCTTAATGCACTTAAATACGTTCATGCGTATGAGCATATCACCGGCAAACAGGTAATATAACAAAAAAACAGTTTTAAAGGGCCGTCCCTGAGGGGGCGGCCCTTTTGCTGCGGGATAAAAACAAGGGGCCGCCCATGGGGACGGCCTCTTGTATAAGGAGGATTATTTATTATCGTCGTGTATCATGATGTTGAACAGGTAGCCGAAGCCGCCAATGTAGAATACAAGGGTAAGAATCATGAAGATCCAGGTGCTTACTGACATATTAGCTTCCCTCCTTTTAGTCCTTCTTGGTGATGGGACCGGCTGCTACCTTGCGGTTGAACCAATTCTGCAGGCACAGACCGATGATGGCCACAAGGCCGAACTGGAATACAACGGTACCGAGGTTTTCGATTTCGGTAATCTTCCACCAGGAATCCGGATACCAGCCGATGGACTGGATGCACCACCATGCTACCATGATGATAACAAAGATGGGAACCAGCTTCATGGAGAAGTTGTAATACCAGCGGGGAATCTCGAAGTCGCAGCCGTCAGCGTTGATGTAGTTGACGCGGATCTTCTCAGTGCCGTTCTTGAGCATTACGTAGCCGTACATAAGGCCGCTGATGAGCAGCGCCAGACCCCATACCCAGTCCTGATTCATCAGGAAGTTGATATTGAGGCAGGAGAAGATACCGACTGCATAGCAGAATCCGCAGATGGCTGCGACGGCATTCTTGCGCTTCATGCCAAGGTCTACCAGGTTGCATACGCCAACCTCCAGCATATTGAACAGGGAGGTAACGGCGGCCATGGCCAGGGTGATGAAGAACAGACCGGAGAGAATCCAGCCGCCCTGGAAGGTGCTGAACAGCTGATACATATAGATGAAGGTAATGCCGAAGTTGCCCTGACCGCAGGCTTCGTATGCGGCCTCAGGGGAGGGGGAGAGGGCGAAGATGGCGGGGATTACCAGAAGGCCGGCAATGATGGCGCCCAGGTTGTCGCCCATGCCCATCATAAGGCAGTTGTTGGGGATGTCTTCCTTCTGGCTGGTGTATACGGAGTATACGGTTACCATACCCCAGCCTGCGCCGGTGGACCATGCGGCCTGAGTAAAGGCCTGGAGCCAGGTGTTGGGATCAAGCAGGTCGGCCATGTCTATATGGAACAGATATTCGATACCTGCAGCGGAACCGGGGAGACAGCAGGCGTAGATTGCCATGCCGATAAGAACTACGAAAATAAGGGGAATAAGAACCTTACAGACCTTTTCAATACCGGCGGCAACGCCCTTGTACAGAACGAAGAAGCCGATACCCATACTGACGGTGTGGCCCAGTATAACCACCAGCTTGTTGTCAAGGAAGGTGTTCCAGATACCCTCTGCCTCGGCAACGGTAAGGTTGAGAGGACGGCTGACGAGGGAGGATACGCCATAGCGGAAGCAGTAGCCGTTAAGTACGGAATAGTAGGAGGCTATGCCCAGACAGGTCATGATTACGAAAAAGCCCATCCATGTGGTCTTTTTGCCGCCCAGATCGCGGAAGGCGCCCAGATTGCCAAGACGGCTGGTTTTGCCCATTACCATTTCGTTGATAAGCAGAGGTACAGCAAATATCAACATTGCGATGGTCCATGCGATAACGAAGGAGCCGCCGCCGTTTGCCGCGCATACGCGGGGGAAACGCCAGACATTACCTGTACCTATGCACATGCCCAGACAGGCCAGCAGGAAGCCCATTCTGCTTCCCCATTGCTGCTTTGATTCAGTATGAGAGCTCATAAATCAACCTTCTTTCTGTAAAAATATTGGATGAATTAATAATATATTCAGGCACAAAGCACTAACCTGACCGGATTGTACACGCAAAACACGCCTGCAGAGAAAATCATCTGCATCTGATATAGCTTGTGTTGTTTGCCGCAAATATAAAGATTGCAACGACAAATTATAGAAATGAAATGCGAAGGACGCATTAAAACATCAAAGAAAAATTTATGTAAAAGTGTTTTTCACATTGATAAATATTATATAAACTTATACTCATTATAGACCGATGAATATTCCGATTCAACCCCATGAGATCATTTGATGCATGGTGATTTCTTGTATTATGCATGAGAAATATTAATGACATGTTTTTCTAACAGAAAAATGTAGATTGATAAACCCTGCTGAAAAAAGAGGGTAAATGTAAAAAAACGCCATATTCTGCCGAATGGCTTGCATGACCAAAAAGCAGGGGATAATATCAGAACACGCTACTTTTTTGGGGAAAAAATCACAATGTGCTTTATATAAAATGTTTTCCGCTGAGGGAGGGGAAATATATGCGGTGCATGAAGAATGCGGCAAATCTGCTGAGAAATGTGGGTATGCATCCCAAATACAAGGGCTATGCATATATGCTGCTTATGCTGCAAAAAACACAGGAACAGCCTGAGGCCATGTACAACATCTCTGCGGGGCTGTATCCGCTGGTGATGGAAAGGTATGGGGTATCCAGAGCGGCAGTGGAGAGATGCATCCGCTTTGCCATACGAAGAACCTGGGAAAGCGGCAATACCGGCATGCTCAAGGAACTGTTCGGCGCATATGAAACCGGATGTATACCCACCACGGGGGAGTTTATCGCTGTAATGACAGAATGCATAATATGTCATCGGGGGCGAAAATAAGAGGCTGGGGTAAATGTGGCAATGACGGTGTTATGATGTTATAATAGAAAAAACAGCACCGCAAAGGAGACTACAATATGGTAATCATCGAAATGGAAGGCGGCGGCCTCATTAAGCTGGAGCTGGATTCTGCAGCCGCTCCCAATACTGTTAAGAACTTTAAATACCTTGCAGACAAGGGCTTTTACAATGGCCTTATTTTCCACAGGGTCATCCCCGGCTTTATGATTCAGGGCGGCTGCCCCGAAGGCAGCGGCATGGGCGGCCCCGGCTATCATATCAAGGGCGAATTTGCCATGAACGGCGTAAACAACACCATCCGTCATAAGCGCGGCGTTATCTCCATGGCAAGGGCCATGCATCCCGACAGCGCAGGATCTCAGTTCTTCATCATGCATGCGGATTCTCCCCATCTTGACGGCCAATATGCCGCATTCGGCAAGGTCGTGGAAGGCATGAACATCGTGGATGAAATCGCTTCCGTGCCCACGGATTTCCGCGACAGGCCCCAGATGGATATGCGCATAAAGTCCGTAACACTGGTGGACGAAACCGTGGAAGAACCCGAGAAGGTATAACTATGGAGCAGAAATCTGCAGAACAGCGGATAGGGGAACTGCGCAGGGAGATAGACCGCATTGATTCGGAACTTATTACCCTCTTTGAAAAACGCATGGATACCGCCCGGGCCATAGGCTGCATAAAGCGGGAAAACAACATGGCTGTAATGAACCAAAACCGTGAAATGCAGGTAAAGGCAAACTGTGAGGCAAACTGCAAAAACAAGGAATACTGCCGATATGCCGAAGCCATGATGGAATGCATCATAGGATCATGCCGCGGCATACAGAACGAGGATGTTTCAAAGTCCCTGTAATCTTCATGCATTATCTGCATGTATAATGGGCAGACTCCTGCTATGAGCAGGAGCAGCGCAAAACTATATACCGCATTAAAAACGCTCCTGGGCCAAAAGCCCGGGAGCGTTTTGTCCCATGAAGAACAGTCGTATAGGGAATATCTGGAAGAGAATTCTCCATCTGCACAAACCCTGGGCGGACAGCGGCAGGCAGATACGGGCGGCCTTCCGGTATTTGCCATTGTCATAATGGGTGAAGGCAAAAGGACGGAGGATTTACAGCGAACAAAAGCCTCCCTTGCAGATCAGACCTATCCCCGCTGGGAAATCGCTAACAGGCCGGAGGAAGGTCAATGGGATTTTATAATGTATATGCAGGCGGGGGATATACTTACCCCGGATGCATTGTATCGGTATGCCGTAAATGCAAGCGGGCACGATTTGCTGTACTGCGATGAGGACAGATGGGGACCGGATGGACGGCAGAGTCCGGTATTTAAGCCGGAGGCGGATATGATAACCCAGCTTTCCTATGATATGCTGGGCAGCGGAATCGCAGTGAGCCGCAGGCTGTTCAATGCAGCAGGTCCCATGCGGGAATACACCGGAGACCAAAGATACGGCTATAATCTCCGCTGCTTGAAAAAAGCGGAGACTCCGCACCATATCCCGCGGGTGATGTATACCTGCGGAGAGTACCTGCGCCCCTCAGGTGATGCCCGCCGTCATGTGGAGCAGGCCGCAGGCAGGGGATATTATGTTCTGCCGGGGGAATGGCAGGGGAGTTTCCGGGTGGAGGCGGTGGTGAAGCAGCCGGGTGTAGCGGTGATAATAAGCAATAAAAACAGCTGTGAACCGCTGCTCAGGCTGCTGATGAGCATAGACGGCACGCTGGGACAGCAAAAAGTCAATATACTCATTGCGGACAGGGGCAGTACGGACAGCCGCACCTTGCGATACTACGATATACTGGAGCGCAACGGCGCTGCAAAAATTTACCGCGGCGCCGATGTGGGATTGCCTGCATTGCTGAATTCCGCTGCGGCAGAGGCGGATGCGGATGTGGCGGTGTTCATGCAAAATACTGCAGAGGCTTTGAGCCACAACTGGATAGGAGAGCTGCTCGCCCAGGCCATGCGTAAGGATGTGGGCGCAGCAGGTCCCAGGATAATCTCTGCAGACGGGAGACTGCTGCACTGCGGCGACGTGATAGGCATGCAGGGCTGGCGGGGTTCTCCGTACAGGGGCTGCGGGGATAACAGGGAGGATGAGCGAAAGCTGACCTTCACCCGCACAGTGAGGCGGGTATCCGGCCTGAGCGCCATATGCATGATGGTGCGTATGGAGACATTCTTCAATGTAGGCTGCTTTGATGAAAGCTTTGATTCTGCGGGGTTTGATACGGAATTTTGCCTGCG
This sequence comes from Clostridia bacterium, assembly GCA_045592165.1. GTDB lineage: Bacteria > Bacillota > Clostridia > Christensenellales > CAG-138 > SFEL01. Next base: position 9,962 of record JAZNUG010000066.1, read on the forward strand.
TATGGCAGGATGGGGCTATGCGAGCGTATACGCGCCGAGGGCGCTGATCAGGTCGTATGATCCCCCTGTGAATATACCTGATACGGATGAGAAGGACGTTCAGCGGTATTACGATGCGGTCAGGGAAACGCTTGTCAGGGGAGATCCTTACTATAACATCAATTACGATTATTCATCAGCGGTGCCAAGGGCTGCGCTGCATCCTGAGCCGCCGATAAACCTTAATCCGATTTTTTGCGGGAAATAAAGGGGAATAATAAACCGGTCCGCGGGGTATACATGATATGCTCCGCGGATCTGCTTATCTGAAATATTAAAATAAAGATAATATACAATTCCCGGA
>JAZNUG010000067.1:0-6510 GCA_045592165.1 Clostridia bacterium
CTGTTTTCCCTGTGCATAGAGGTACTTCAGCTGCCCTTTTACGACAGGGTTACCGACATTGACGACCTTATACTCAACAGCTTGGGATTTATCATTGGCTACGGCATATACGCCATAGTAAAAGGCATAAAGAAACGCAAACCCGCCGCATAATGCGGCGGTTTTATTATACTGTTTTTTTATTATACGAAGGGATTGAAGAATCTGCCGCCGTTGACAATGTTAAGCCATACCGACAGCAATACCACCAGCACGCTGCCCACGATAACCGCATAATCCGCGGGGCGGAAGGGTCGGGCCGCATACCATGTACGTTTTTTCTCCTTGCCGAAGCTTCTCAGCTCCATGGCATTGGAGATTGTTTCTATCTTCTGCATACTGGTCATTATCAGCGGGAACAGTATTGTTGCCACATTTTTTATTCTGTTGATAAGCTTTTCCTTATCCGTCATCTCCACGCCCCTGGCCTGCAAAGACAGTGAGATATCGTGATATTCCCTCTGAACATCCGGGATATAGCGCATTGCAAGGGCCACGGAGAAGGCTATCTTGTAGCTTACGCCAATGCGGTTCAGAGATGCGGCAAACTCGCTGGGGTTGGTGGTGGATACAAACAGCAGCACCAGCGGAATCATCACCAGATATTTCAGCACAACATTCAGCTGATAAAACAGCTGCTCCACGGTGATATAATACCTGCCGAAAAGATGGCATATCTCGGTGCGGCTGCCGTATATGGCCACGCCCTCTTCGGGAGAAAATGCATATATCAGCAGATTGTTCAGCACCATGAACACAAAAGTGAACCACAGCACAGGGGCAACTTCCTTAAGCTTAATCTTTGACACCCCAAACATGGCAAAGGCGAATATCACCATGCCGCCAAGCAGGCGGGTATCAAAGGAGGTCATGCTGGCAAGGGTAAGCAGCAGCAATGCCGTAAGCTTTGTTGCGCCGGTAAGACCATGCACTACGGAATTGCGGGGAATGTAATTGAACAGGTTTCTCATCTCTGCCGCACCTCCCTGTCATGGTCAATAAACCGCTGAACAAACTCGCGGGGCTGATCTATGCCGCACAGCACGGCAAGGGTAAACAGGGAAGTTTCCTTCAGGCTTGCCTGCTTTATTATATCGCCGTCCGTCAGCAGCCTTGCGGGGCTGTCATCGGCAATTATCTTTCCATCGGCAAACACAGCGGCACGGGTTGCATATTCCAGCATCAGGTGCATATCGTGGGTTATCATTACTATGGTAACCCCCTGCCTGTTCAGCTCAAGGAGGAATTCCATTATCTCGGTATAGTGGCGGAAATCCTGACCTGCGGTAGGCTCGTCCAGTATTATTATCTCGGGGCCCATCGCAAGAATGGAGGCCACCGTCACCCTCTTTTTCTGGCCGAAGCTGAGGGCGGATACGGGCCAGTTGCGGAAGGGATACAGGCCGCAGATTTTAAGGGTATCATGCACCCTCTGCTGAATCGCTTCAGGCTCCATGCCGTCCAGCGTAAGGGCAAGGCCCACTTCCTCCGCAATCATATTCTTGGATATCATCTGATTGGGATTCTGCATAACGTAACCGATATGCTCTGCCCTCTCCTTGATTGTAAGAGGGGCAATATCCTCGCCCTTCAGATACAATACACCTTGCTGCGGCTTTTCAAATCCGCATATAACCTTGGAGAAGGTGGATTTTCCGGCGCCGTTCTGCCCTACGATGCACATAAGCTCGCCGCGGCGCAGCTGAAAATCTATGCCGCTGAGGGCCTCCTTGCCATTGGGATAGGCAAAGCGAATACCGTCCGCCTTGAGCAGCATATCTCCCTGCTCCCCGGGAGCGGCAGGCTGAGCTGCCTTAAACCAGCCGGATACCTTTGAACGCACATCATCGCTGAGCTGTATTTTGCCAAGGTTTGCAGGATGCATATCGGGAGTAAGCTCCACCCCCGCATACTTAAGTGCGGTTATGTACAGGGGTTCTCTCAGGCCGGTCTTTGCCAGCACATCCGAGCAAAGCAGCTCATCGGGATGCATATCTGCTGCAATGCAGCCTTCATTTACCACGATCACCCTGTCCACATCCCTGTGAAGGACGTCCTCTATTCGGTGTTCGATTATGATCACGGTGGCGCCTGTGCGCTTGTGTATGTCGTCAATAAGCTCAATGGCCGCCTTGCCTGTGGCGGGGTCCAGGTTTGCAAGGGGCTCGTCAAAAAGCAGCACGGATACGTCATCCACCAGCACACCCGCCATGGATACCCTCTGCTTCTGTCCGCCGGAAAGCTCATGGGGCGCATGATTCAATACACCCAGCACGTCCACTTCCTTTGCAGCCTGCTGAACCCGCTGCAGCATGGCTTCATGGGGAGTGCAGTCGTTTTCCATGGCAAAGGCAATATCCTCCGCCACAGTAAGCCCTACAAACTGGGCATCCGAATCCTGCAATACTGTGCCTACGGTTTTGGATATTTCAAACAGGGACATATCCCTTGTTTCCTTGCCGTTTATCTTAAGGCTGCCGGTTATCTCGCCCACGTAGGAAAAGGGAATAAGTCCGTTTATGCAATGGGCAAGGGTGGATTTGCCGCTGCCCGAAGGCCCGGCAATAAGCACCTTTTCCCCTTTATATATGGTCAAGTCAATGCCGCAGAGGGTGGGTTCCGCCTGGGCATTGTACTGATATCCGAAGTTATTGAATTGTATTACGGGTGTTTTCTGCATATATTACCCTCGATATGTTTTAGGGGACGGACTTTGAATCCGTCCCCTGAGGTGATACAAAATTATCCGGTTATTACTTTTCCTTCTTCAGGCTGCCCTTATCGGGAACTGCCTTTGCCCATGCGAAGCAAAGCAGGGTGCCAACGATGGCGGTGGTGATGATGTTGGAAAGTGCGGATACGCCGCCCTGTACGAATACCTTATTAACAGGCTCCTGATAAATGAGGATATCCAGAACGGGAGCAATTACGATCCAGGCACCGGCGTGGGCGATAGCCTGAGCCAGGTTGAAGTTGATGGCGCCCTTCTTGCCGAACTGGCCGAAAGCCAGACGGGTACGGTTGCCCAGCAGACCTACTACGAAACCGAAGCAAGCGGAAGCGATTACCCAGCTCCACCATACGCCCCAGCCCCAGCTGAGGTCGATAAGGAAGTGGCCGATGAGGCCGATGAGGCAGCCGGCGATGGGTCCGAACAGAGCGGCCATGAATGCCAGCAGGCCGTACTGAATGCAAATGGTAACATTGGGCACGGGGCTGGGAATAGCCACGAAGCGACCAAGTACAAAGAACAGTGCGGCGCCGATGCCTATGGCGACGATGGTCTTAACGTTGATTTTCCACATGGTAGATTTCTCCTTTTTAAATTATGTTTGGATATTATAATTGCCGTGGGATATGTCCGGCATATCTCCCTAATATGGTGAGGGGCCTATGGTTATGTGCCAGCTGTTGCCGGTGCCGATATTGTAAGCCCGGGCGAAGGAGCCCTGATTGATTGCAACTGCCACATAATCAAGGGAATTTATATAGGATAGAGGCTCGCCAACGAATACCTCCGCAAAGGAACGGGCAAAGGTCATGGTATTGCGGTACAGGCCGCGGGTATCGTTGCGGATGGTCACCTGCACCCTGTCGCCGTATTTTATGCCCAGCTCCTTGAGCATGCTGTGGGGAATGTTTGTCCATATGCTGCCGAAGCGCACATCCAGCACGTCTATGGTGCCGGTTATCTGCCCATCCTCAAGCACAGGGTCAACCACAGGCAGACAAACCAGAGAATCCACAGGAACCTCCGGGCCGATGCCTGAAAAGTCAATCCTGCCGGAAGCAAGCCGCGCGCCGGTATAGGCATATATATCCCTGCCGTGGAAGGTATAGGCTTCGCCGGTATGGGGCAGACGGTTTACGCTTTCATCTATCTCCCTTACGCTTTCAATGCCAACCAATCTGAGGGTATGGGTAAGGGTGCCGTTATCCGGGGTAATTATCACCTGTCCGCCCTTGGTAAGAGCCGCCACGCTGCGGCGGGTTGAGCCCACGCCGGGATCAACCACGGATACGAAAACAGTGCCCGCAGGCCAGTAGCTTATGGTCTGGATAAGGCGATAGCTGGCCTCCCAGATGTTATACGGCTCTATATCGTGTGTAAGGTCAAACAACCTGATGGCAGGGTCAACGCTTTCCGCAACGCCGTACATGGCGCACACCGCGCCGTCCCCAAGGCCGAAATCGCTTTGAAATACAAGTGGCTGCATATTCGCACACCTCCATTTTACAGTTTATTATGATGCAAGTTTTTTGTCAATGAATGGCTAAGTTTTTACGCCGCATCTTATGTTATGTGGTATAATATATTTGATAAAGCAATAAACACAAGGAGGACGATATAATGGGTTTTCTGAAAAAGCTTCTTGGCATAGGTGCAGTGGCAGGCACCACAGTAGCCGCCATGAAAGTATCCGAAAAATATAAAGAAAACAATCCCGACGGTCTCAAGGATGTAAACGGCGACGGCAAGGTGGACGCCATGGACGTGCTCACCGAAGTTGCCAAGGCCGCAACCGAGGTTTATACCGAAGCAGCAGATGCCGTTAAGGAAAAGGCTCCTCAGGTAATCGAGGCGGTAAAGGAAACCGCCGGCGATATACTTTAACCCTATCTATCCTGCCGATGCCCGGATACTCTCCGGGCATCGTTTTTTTATTTATCCTTGGTATTGTCAACGTCCGCAGCTCTTGACTTTAAATCCGGCTCTGACGGCATGTGCGTCAGAACGGATAAAAACCTTCAGTTTTTCCTTGCAGATTTTGCCGAAAATGCCAAAGCATTTTAGGCAAAATCCGGATCCTCAAAAAGTCCGGGCGGACTTTGCTGACCTATCAGGAGATTGGCTGAATGGTGAGGATATTGTAAGGAGTGGCCTGATATACGTAGTAATTCAGCCAGTTCTGATACAGCAGGCTTGCATGGCCCCGCCACTTTACCAGAGGATCCCGGGTATCGTCATCATTGGGGAAGTAATTTTCCGGCACTTTGGGGTTAAGTCCCGCATTCTTATCCCGGATATATTCCTTTTTCAGAGTATCCCTGTCGTATTCGGAATGGCCGGTGATGAATATCTGACGGCCGCCTTCCGTGGCCAGGGCGTATACGCCGGCCCTGGGGGAGGTGGACAGCACCTTCAGCTTGGGGCAGGCCTTCACATCCTCAAGGCGCACGGTGGTATTGCGGGAATGGGGTACCCAGAAGGCGTCGTCAAAACCGCGAAGCAGCATGGAACTGCGGCGGTCCACCTTATGGAGATAAACGCCTGAAAGCTTCTCGGGCAGTTCCACCTTGGGTATGCCGTAATGGTAATACAATGCCGCCTGAGCCGCCCAGCAGATGTGGAAGGTGCTGTGCACATGGGTCTTGCTCCACTCCATTATTTCGCAAAGCTCCTCCCAGTACTGTACATCTTCAAAGGCCATCTTTTCCACAGGGGCGCCGGTTATCACCATGCCGTCAAAGTAGCGGTCCTTCACCTTGTTAAAAGTGGTATAGAACTTGATCATATGATCGGCCGATGTATTCTGGGGGGCGTAGCTATGTGTCTGCATCAGCTCCAGCTCCACCTGAAGGGGAGTGTTTCCCAGCAGGCGGGCAAGCTGAGTCTCAGTCTCTATCTTGGTGGGCATCAGGTTCAGCACAAGTATCTGCAGGGGGCGGATATCCTGTGTCATCGCCCTGGTTTCGGTCATGACGAAGATGTTTTCGTCGGTGAGCACCTGGGTTGCGGGAAGCTGATTTGGTATCTTGATAGGCACGGTTACGTCCTCCGTTGAGTTTAATATAATTTAGTCGTTAAGGGCCTGCTCTATATCAGCAATAAGGTCTGCTGCGTCTTCCAGGCCGCAGGAATAGCGCACAAGGTCAGGGGAAACGCCTGCTGCTTTCAGCTCTGCGTCGGTCATCTGGCGGTGGGTGGAGCTGGCAGGATGCAGGCAGCAGGTGCGTGCATCTGCAACGTGGGTTTCTATGGAAGCTATCTTCAGCCTGCCCATGAACCTTTCAGCGGCCTCGCGTCCGCCTTTTACGCCGAAGCTTACAACGCCGCAGGAGCCGTTGGGCAGATATTTTTTGCCCAGCTCGTAGTACTTATCGCCTTCAAGGCCGCAGTACTGTACCCATTCCACCTTGGGGTTGCTCTTAAGGTACTCTGCTACCGCCTGGCCGTTTTCGCAGTGGCGCTTTACCCTTACGTGGAGGCTTTCAAGGCCAAGGTTGAGAATGAAGGCATTCTGGGGGGACTGTATGGAGCCAAAGTCCCTCATCAGCTGTGCGGTGGCCTTGGTGATATAGGCTCCGCCCTGACCGAAGCGTTCCGCGTAGGTGATGCCGTGATAACTTTCGTCGGGGGTGCAAAGACCTGGATATTTGTCCGCGTGGGCCATCCAGTCGAACTTCCCGCTGTCCACGATGCATCCACCCACGGCGGCTCCGTGCCCGTCCATATACTTGGTGGTGGAG
>JAZNUG010000068.1:0-1882 GCA_045592165.1 Clostridia bacterium
GGAGGTCACAATGGAGCTTGCAGGCCGCATTGCAGGGCGCATAAGGGAGATAAGCAGGGGAGAAGTCGTGGGATTCTGCCTTGGGTTTATGCTTGCCATGGGCGGCACCTGGGATTTATCTCCTATGGGGCCCGCCTCTGCCTGCGCCGGACGTATGCTGGGAAGACGGTGGGGGCCTGCCCTTGGCGCCATGGCAGGGGCGGCGGTATTCCGCCGCTGGACAAGCCTTTGCCACAGCGCGCTGTTTCTTCTGCTGTGTGTCATATGGGAAGGCTGCACAAGGCCGAGACGGAGGGATTATAATATCCTGCTCATATGCGGCGGGCTGCTTACTGCTCCGTTTTTTTATATCGAATCCATGTACGATGCCATGGCAGGCCTTGCCCAGATCTCCGGCGGCATAGTGCTCTGCGCGGCCTATTGCCGCTGCGGGCGTGCGATCAGCCGCATACGCCTTGGCCGCGAATTGGGAGAGCGTGAGCTGGCCGCCATGTTTATCACTATGGGCTGCTTGTGCGCCGGCGGCAGCTGTGCAGGCATAAGCGGAATAACCATTGGAGGAGTATTGGCAGCATTTTTTGCCATGACCATGTGCCGCACGGCCGGGGCATATGCTGTTGCGGGGGCGGCAGTGTGCGGCTGCGGATTGGTATTGTCAGGTGGAGATATTGCTGTGGCGGGAGCTATGGTGACGGCAGCTCTTGCGTCCTGCAGGTTGGGCCGGCGGGTGTACATATGCATGGTGTATTTCGGGGTGATGGGCTTTTGCTGCTATTACGGCGGCTACGGTACGGGCCCCGTGGCGGAAACCCTCATCGGCGCAGGGATATGCATGCTGCTGCCCGGCATATGGCTGAATGCCATGGCGGACAGCATAAATTCCGAAGATCGGGCCCGCAATAAGCTGAAGGGCATGGAAGGCAGGGTGAAGGACGCAGCCACGGTTTTGGGCAGAGTGTCCGCATTACTTGAAGATTGTCCCGAAAGCCAGGCGGAGCTCTTTGCAGGAAAACAGCTGCGCTGTATGAGCGAAGCGATAACTGCCATACCGCCGGCACAGCAGCAAATCCGCTACCGCATGGTATGCGGCGGTGCATCCTGTCCGAAGGACGGCTCCGGAGAGGCGGGGGACAGTATGGCAGCCCGTGAAATATGCGGCGGCAAGCTGGTAATACTGTCCGACGGCATGGGCAGCGGCGCACTCGCCCGCAGGGAAAGCCGTGCGGCGGTGTCCCTTATTGGTGACCTTATGAGCATCGGGGTAAGGGAGATGGATGCGCTGGACTGCGTGAACAGGCTGCTTATCTGCAAGGGGGAATACGATATGTATGCCACCCTTGATGCCATGACGTTTGACTATTCGAGCGGCGGGGCAAGGTTTCTCAAGCTGGGCGCACCACCCACATACATTCTTCATCAGGGGGAGGTGACGGAGCTTAGCGCAGAAACTCTGCCCATAGGAATAGTGGAAACCATACGTCCTGCAAGGAAGGAGATCATGCTGCTGCCGGGGGATGCTGTGATAATGGCAACGGATGGTATAACCGATGCACTGGGCGAGGGAATGGTGACGGCCATAACCGCCCTTGGCAATAATACAGCGGACCCAAGGGAAATGGCCAGAGCGCTGCTTATGTCCGCCATGAGCAGGGGGCGAAATGACGATATGAGCGTGATGGTAAGCGTGGTGAAGGAGGTATAGAGGTTATCTTCTTTTCTCTTTCTTTTCATGGGAAAAGAAAGAGAAAAAGAAGCAAAAGAGGAAGAAAAGCAAAATGGAAAATAGATTTTGTGTATCGGAGTGGGGCGGCATCTGCTGTCTCCGCCGCAAGGCGATGATACATTAAAAGAACTTTAGATAAAACAACAAAAGCGGAAGGCA
>JAZNUG010000069.1:0-2490 GCA_045592165.1 Clostridia bacterium
CTCTTGTCTTCCTAAGACCGCTTGGCCTCCGACTTAGCCCTCACTGTTCTGGCCGATAAGCACGGGCAGCCTGCCCAGCTTATCGCGGGCGGCGATTATCTCGCCCCTGTCGTTGAGTATCAGCAGGGTGAGGGAGCCGTCGATAAGCTCCTGGGCGTTGCGTATGCCGGATATCATGTCGTCCTTGAGGTTTATAAGGGCGGCAATCAGCTCTGTTGCATTTACCGCGCCGGAGCTCATGGCCATGAACTGGCGGCCGTTATCCGAGAAATACTGGGATACAAGCTCATCCGCGTTGTTGATTATGCCCACGGTGGTGATGGCAAAAAGGCCGAGATGGGAGCGGACAAGCAGGGGCTGGGGATCGGTATCGCTTATGCAGCCTATGCCGCTCCTGCCGTGAAAGTCATTCAGGTCGCCTTCGAACTTGGTGCGGAAGGGGGTGCTCTCTATGTTGTGTATCTGGCGCTGAAAGCCGCTGTCCTTATCGTAGACAGCCATGCCGCCGCGGCGGGTACCCAGATGAGAGTGATAGTCCACGCCAAAGAAAATATCAAGCACGCAGTCTCTCTTGGAGACCGCTCCGAAGAAGCCGCCCATTATGCAAAGAACAGCTTGGACAGAGTCATGGGATCCACGTATTCGCCGTCCTTGTAGACCCTCATGTTGCCGGAGGCGATTTCGTCTATAAGCATAACGTTGCCTTCGGCATCGTAGCCGTATTCAAACTTGATATCGTACAGCACAAGACCCTTCTCAAGGAGATCGTCAGCAACGATCCTGGTGATCTTCTGGGTCATGAGCTTCATGTCTTCATACTGCTGGTCGGTCATTACGCCCAGGGCAACGAGGCCGTCCTTGGTTACCAGGGGATCGCCCAGCTCGTCGTTCTTGAAGGTGGTTTCAACGTAGGCGGGCAGGTCTGCGCCGGCCTCGATGTACTGGCCGTAGCGGCGGATGAAGCTGCCAACTGCCTTGTGGGGGGAGATAACCTCAAGAACCTGGCCGAATACCTTTGGGGGAAGAACTTCCATGGTGGTGGCCTGAAGGTTTGCGCTTACATAGTGGGTACGGATGCCTGCGGCGTTGATCTTCTCGAAGAAGTAGATGGACATGCGAAGGTTTACATCGCCCACGCCGTCAATGGTGAGGCCGACGGAGTTTTCGCCGGGATCAAATACGCCGTCCTTGCCGGTGCAGTCGTCCTTGAACTTGAGCAGGTAGTTGCCGTTGTCCAGTGCATAAACGTCCTTGGTTTTTCCGGTGTACACGTGTTTCATAATATAAATTTTACCTCCATTTGGGTTTTAAACTTGGTTAGCGGATTAATTGAAACGGGCCATGGTTTCGGCATCTGCCTTAAGCACGGCGGCGCGGCCATCTTCGCGGGCCTTGTTCAGCTTTTCGGCAAGGGCGGGATCAGATATAGCCAGCATTTCTATGGCCAGGAGGGCAGCGTTCTTTGCGCCGTCCACGGCTACGGTGGCCACGGGAATGCCGGAGGGCATCATAACGGTGGAAAGCAGAGCATCCATGCCGTCAAAGTTAGCGGATTTGCAGGGGATACCTATTACGGGCAGGGTGGTGTTTGCGGCGAGGGCGCCTGCAAGATGGGCGGCCATGCCTGCGGCGGCAATCAGCACGCCGAAGCCCTTTTCGCGGGCAGAGGCGGCAAATTCCCGGGCCTCATCGGGGCAGCGATGGGCGGAGAGTACCCGCACTTCGCATTCCACGCCGTATTCCTTCAGCACGGCAATGGCTTTTTCCACAACGGGAAGATCGCTGGTGCTTCCCATTACGACTCCAACTTTCATCATCGAACCTCCATAAAGATTAAAAATTATCAACAAAAAGGGCAACCCGATTCGCATACACAGATGAGAATCAGCTTGCCCAGGCGGTCGGCGCGTTGCGCACGGTTCCCCTGTGGTATGCCACTTCCGCCAGTAGCCGTGCGAGTTATATTCTTCTTTAAAAATTGTAGCAAAAACGGCACATTTAGTCAACGTGACAGGAGGGGTTTTTCCGATATATTTTAAGCTTTTTCCGCAAAAAATACGGCATATTTTCCAGCTTGCGGCAAAAACAAAAAAGGCTCCCGGAAAAGGAAGCCTTTTGTGCAATAATGTGCAAAAATCAGGGGCGTTATACCTTGAAGTTTACGGAAGTGGAGCCCTTATCTTCCTGGACGAACTCGTAGTCGTTGCCGGGAAGGACGGCGTTGAGCAGTATGCCTATGATGGAGGCAACAGCCAGGCCGGACAGGGTAGCGATGCCGATGGAGATGCCGCCCAAGCTGGAATTCGCAATACCAAGGGCCAGCACCATGATGAGGGCGGCGATGATAACATTGCGGGAGGAGGTGAAGTCCACCTTGTTCTCAACGATGTTGCGTACGCCAACGGCGGAGATCATGCCGTAAAGCACCAGAGATACGCCGCCGATGGTGGCGGTGGGCATTACGGAGATGAGGGCGGCGAACTTGGGGCA
>JAZNUG010000070.1:0-4350 GCA_045592165.1 Clostridia bacterium
TCCCTGCTCCACTTGGCTGAGTATATGGTGCGTACGGTGCTTTCAAGGTCTGTGCCTGTGGACTTGAAGGCGGCAAAGTCATGCTGGCCCAACAGGGCGTCTGCCGCCCGCTGCATTTTGGCTTCGTCTAAATGGTAATGATAATGAAGTGCGGTGTTTCTGTCGAATGCCCCTGCATGGGGGCCATTGTTTACGGTATAGCGATAGTGTTTTTTTATAACGTCAAAGCGAGAATGAAACCCTTCCGCCTCGTCGCTGTGAAGTATGCGTATATCACGGGGAAGACCCACATTCAGCGCATAGCAGAATTTCTCTGCCGGTATGCGGCTGTCGGTGTCAAAATGGGCCACCTGGGCAAGGGCATGTACCCCGCTGTCTGTACGGCCGGAAGCATGGAGAACAGGACGCACGCCGGTAAGCTTATGCAGTTCCTTTTCTATCACTTCCTGCACGGCGATGCCGTTGGGCTGAGTCTGCCAGCCCACGTAGTTTGTTCCGTCGTATTGAATTATAAGGCGTATCCTTGGCATAGGCATCCCCTTATATTGCGTATTATGCGAGCGGACGTACAGCGCTGTCATCCAGCCGCTGCACAAAGCAAAGCTCTATATTTCCATCCCTGAGAAACATCGTGATAATGTCCTGATTTTCCATGGTGAGCAGCAGCATTTTTATATTCCCCGCCGCGTTTATATCGGAAGGGAAGCCTGCCGCCATGCTGGACTCCACTGCCTGGGAAAGATCCTGGCCGGCAAGCACATCCGAAATGGTGGTATTTTCAAAACTGCCCACGTCATAAAGGTCATCCTCGTTCAGGATATATCCGCGGGAAGTCAGCTCTTCCACCGCCGCCCTGTATGGGCTTTGCTGAGAAACCACTCCGTTGAGCAGCACCGCGCACACTATGAGCAGGGCCGCAATCAGCAGAACCGCCAGCTTTGTATTTTTGCTCATCTCCATAGCTATACCACTGCCTGAAGTATCAGGGTAAGGCCGATAAGCGCTGCCATGGACAGATATGCCCACAGATCCCTCTGCCTGTACTTAAGGACGGTCATGCGGGTACGTCCCTCGCCGCCGTGATAGCAGCGGCTTTCCATAGCCATGGCCAGCTCGTCCGCCCTGCGGAACGCGGAAACAAACAGGGGCACCAGCACAGGCACCATGCTCTTTGCCCGCTCGATTATGCCGCCGGATTCAAAGTCAGCTCCCCTTGCGGTCTGTGCTTTGGTTATCTTATCCGCTTCTTCAAGCAAAGTGGGGATAAAGCGCAGCGCAATGGTCATCATCATGGCCAGCTCATGGGCAGGGAATTTGAATCTGCTCAGGGGCATCATCAGCCGCTCAAGGCCGTCGGTCAGTGAGATCGGGGTGGTGGTGAGGGTCATAAGGGAAGTGCCTGCCACCAGCAGAATGAGGCGTATGGTAATAAACACCGCTTGCCTTACGCCGCCCGTGGTTATGCGTATTATCCACCAGTTCACCAATACGTCGCCTGTGGATGTTACCAACAGGTTTATGACGAACATGAATATCAATATGAACTTCAGCGGCTTCAATGAGCGCACAAGATAGCCCAGGGGTACGCCGGAAATAAGCGTAACGCCAACGGCATACAGGGCGGTAAGCAGGAATATCCACATATCCTTAACAAGGAATACCGCCACGATGTAAACCATCATCAGTATAAGCTTCGTGCGGGGATCCAGCCTGTGTATCACGGAATTCCCCGGGAAATACTGACCCAATGTTATATCCTTAAACATTTTCGGCCCTCCCCAAGAGATAATCCCGCATACCTTCAACGGTATATACGGCGGGTATATCCATACCCTTTTCACGAAGAAGCATGCCAAGGTGGCTTACCTCGGGCAGGTCAAGGCCCAGCTCTTCCAGGGGCAGGCTGCCGCCGAACACCTCTTCAGGGGTGCCTATTGCAGCGAGGGTACCCTTGTCCATTACGGCGATTTTGCGGCTGTGTCTTGCCACGTCCTCCATGGAATGGGAGACCATGATTATGGCGCAGCCGGTGTCCCTGCGGATACCTTCCAGAGTTTCCAGTATTGCCTTGCGGCCTGCAGGGTCAAGGCCCGCCATGGGCTCATCCAGCACAAGATACCTTGGCTTCATGGCAATTATGCCCGCCAGCGCCACCCTGCGTTTTTCGCCGCCGGACAGCTCAAAGGGGGATTTTTCCGCAAACTTATCGTAATCAAGGCCCATAAGCTCCATGGCTTCCCGGACCCTTGCGTCTATTTCTTCCTTGGGCAGCTTCATATTGGTGGGACCGTATGCCACATCGCGGGCTACGGTTTCCTCAAAAAGCTGATATTCGGGGTACTGGAAAACCAACCCCACCTTTTTGCGGCCCTCTATGCGCTGCTTTTTATCCGCAAAGCTGCAGCCGTCAACTATAACAGATCCTTCCTCCGGGGGCATAATGCCGCCGATATGCTGCAAGAGAGTGCTCTTGCCGCTGCCGGTATGGCCTATGATTCCCCAGAACTCTCCTTCGTTTATGGTAAGGGAAACATCCTTAAGGGCAGTTCTTGCCCCTACGGTACCCTTCATGTATGTATGGCTAAGGTTTTTGATCTCTATCGGCATATTGCGTCCGCAAGCTCCTGTGCAGTTATTGCATCACTGGGAATATCCATTCCCCCGGCTATAAGTTCATCCCTGAGTCGGGCTATTGCAGGCAGGTCAAGGCCATGGGAACGAAGCTCCTCACCCCTGCTGAACACCTCTTTGGGAGTACCTGTCATTATCAGACGGCCGCCCTTCATAACAGCCACGCGGTCGGCCATAACGGCCTCTTCCATATACTGGGTTATCATTACAACGGTCATGCCACGCTCTTTGTTGACACGGCCTACTATTTCCAGCACCTCCTGCCGTCCCTGAGGGTCCAGCATGGCGGTGGCTTCGTCCAGCACCAGCACTTCAGGCTCCATGGCAAGCATACCCGCTATGGCAATGCGCTGCTTCTGTCCGCCGGACAACATATGAGGGGCAGTATTGGCATATTCCGTCATGCCCACCGCTTCAAGGGCCTTATTTACCCGTTCACGGATCTCAGCGGAAGGAATGCCAAGGTTTTCGGGGCCAAAGGCCACGTCTTCTTCAACGATGGTAGTAACCAGCTGATTGTCGGGATTCTGGAATACCATGCCTACTTTTTCCCGGATATTGAGGGTGTTCGCAGGGTCTTTGGTATCCATGCCTTCTACGGTTACGCTGCCCTCTGAGGGAAGCAGCAATGCATTGAGATGCTTTGCGAGGGTGCTTTTGCCGCTGCCGTTATGGCCCACTATTGCCAGCATTTCACCCTTGTTTATATTCAGAGATACGGAGTTCAGGGCAATGCCCTCTTCGCCGTATCTGTATGTTACGTTATCCAGTCTTATCATGCCTATTCCGCCATTGAAAACATATTTTAGCATCTTATTATAACACACCTGTTTACCCCTTACCACATATTACCGCAGCCCAATGACACATATAAGGCACAAATGGAAACATATCTTTAAATTTTGCACAAAATCGCATGATAATACGGATTTCATGATATAATCACTTCAGAAAAACAACGGAGGTATACTGCAAATGATCAAATGCCCCATCTGTGGTCTGGAACACGAGGACAATGCTTCCTTCTGCACCGAATGCGGCACAAAACTTCATGCCGAGCAGCCCAAAACCGCCCCCACCGGTGAATATATGCATACAGCCGAAGCTGACAGCAAACCCCTCTCCATGTGGGATTTCACCCTGATGGAACTGATTGCAAGGATACCTGTTGTAAATCTTGTATTGTTCCTGGTATGGGGATTCTCCAAGGATACCAATGAAAACCGCAGAAACTGGTCTCGGGCCCGCCTTATCTGGGCCGCCATCGGCCTTGTTTTGTCCATCCTTGGTATAGCTGCGGCTGTGGTATTCGGCGGATTGCTGGCCACCGTTACTGAGAGCATCATTGGTTCATTCTGATACAGGATATCCGCCTCAGCATATTAAGGAGGTACGCCTATGATATGTCCGTATTGCCAAGGCGAAATGACAAAGGGATACATACAATGCAGGGACGGAGTGTATTGGACGCCCAAACCCACTTTTATCCCCGCCCTTTCAGGGATGAAAAAAGGGGCAGTTTCCCTGCGGAATGATCCGGAACAGCCCTCCAATACCGTTGCCGCATATCTCTGCGATAAGTGCCAGAAGGTAATAATCGATATCAAGCGCTAAATTAAAACATACAAAAACAGCACAGGTTACCCTGTGCTGTTTTGCTTTGCTCAAAAGGCTTGTTAGATGAGCTCGATTACGGCCATCTCGCAAGCGTCGCCACGA
>JAZNUG010000071.1:0-4015 GCA_045592165.1 Clostridia bacterium
TATCTTTTCCCCACACAAAAAAGCGAAAGGTCATTAAACTATTCCCTTTCGCTTTTCTTTTTCTTTTTTAGGCTTTATTCCGGCTCCGGCGGCGTGTACGGCGGAACGGATAAATCCCGGGGGGATTTGTTCCCTGCATGATTTTCTGCCCGGTGGCAACCGCAGTTGCCATAAGAAAATCATGTAAACCCCCCGTAAGGGATGAAATCGCCCCAAGGCCTGTGCCTTGGGGCGCAACTCGCTCAAAATCCGATAGATTTTGAGCGAAATATTTATTTCTTACCCAGATATGCTTCCCTGACGCTCTGATCGTTGAGCAGCTCAAGGCCGGTGCCGGTCATGGTCACGTTGCCGGTCTGCATGACGTAGCCCCGGTTGGCTATCTTGAGGGCGGCGTTGGCGTGCTGCTCGATGAGCAGAACAGTGGTGCCGCTTTCGTTGATGCGGCGGATGATGGAGAAGATGTCCTTTACAACAAGGGGTGCAAGGCCAAGGCTGGGCTCATCCATCATGATAAGGCGGGGCTTTGCCATGAGGGCGCGGCCAACTGCCAGCATCTGCTGCTCGCCGCCGGAGAGGGTGCCGGCCTGCTGCCAGCTGCGCTCTTCAAGGCGGGGGAACAGGGAGTAAACATGCTGTATGTCCGCCTCGATGCCGTCCTTGTCGCTGCGCAGGTATGCGCCGATGCGGAGGTTTTCAAGAACGGTCAGGTTGGGGAATACGCGGCGGCCTTCCGGCACCAGCACTATGCCCCGCTTTACTATCTCGTCGGTGGGCATATGGGTGATATCCTCGCCGTTATAGCAGATGGAGCCGCCGGAGGGAGTCACCACGCTCATGATGGAGCGGAGGGTGGTGGACTTGCCTGCGCCGTTTGCGCCGATGAGGGTAACTATCTCGCCCTCGTTTACGTCGAAGGATATGCCCTTGAGGGCCTCTATTCCGCCGTAATTAACTTTAAGATCACGAATTTCAAGCAGACTACTCATCCTCATCCACCCCCAAATAAGCGTTGATAACATCCGGATTGTCCTGAACCTCTGCGGCTGTGCCGGATGCGATGAGCCGGCCGAAGTCAAGCACGTAGATGCGCTCGGCTATCGCCATAACAAGGTCCATGTGATGCTCTATCATAAGTGTGGCGATGCCGTACTTGTCCCTTACCTGCACTATAAAGTCGGTAAGCTCCTTGGTTTCCTGAGGGTTCATGCCGGCTGCGGGCTCGTCGAGGAGCAGCAGCTTGGGGTCGGTTGCCAGGGCGCGGGCAATCTCAAGGCGGCGCTGGAGACCGTAGGGCAGGCTGCCTGCAATTTCGTCCTTCAGGTGGGCAAGGTTCTGCTCCTCAAGGAGAGCCATGGCTTCCTCGCGCATGCGTTGTTCTTCCTTTGCATTGAGCCTGAGGGTGGCGGAAAATACATTCTGCTTTGCCCTCATGTGCTTTGCGATAAGCACGTTCTCAAATACAGTAAGGCTCTTGAACAGGCGGATATTCTGGAAGGTACGGGCGATGCCCAGCTTGGTGATCTGATCCGGAGTGGGGCTTATCACCTTATTGAATTCATCGTAATACTCGCCCTTGTACAGCTTCTTCATCTTGCCCTGGGGATGGTTGCATACCATGGGCTCGCCGTAGAAGCTTATCATGCCGTTGGTGGGCTCGTATACGCCGGTCACGCAGTTGAACGCGGTGGTCTTGCCTGCGCCGTTGGGGCCGATAAGGGCTACGATTTCATGCTCGTTTACTTCCATGGACAGATCGTTTACGGCTACAACGCCGCCGAACTGCATGGTGATATGGTCAAGCTTAAGTACGTTCTTTGCCATATTACCTGCCCTCCTTGGAAGCTTTCTTTGCGGCCTGCTTTGCTATGAACTTCTGCCGCTTTTTAAGTATCCGCTCAACTGAGAATTCCCTGTTGCCCATTATACCCTGACGGTAGAACAGCACCACTGCCATGATGATTACCGCAAACACAACCTTGCGGAAGCCGGAGCGGAGCAGGGGAACCTGCCATGCGCCGATGAAGGTTTCGGTATCCAGGAAGCGGAGCCACCACTCGCTGCAGGCGATGAACAGGAAGGAAGCAAGCACAGAGCCGGTAACAGAGCCGATACCGCCGATAACAACTATCAGCAGAATTTCGTAGGTCATGGCGGACTTGAAGGCCATGGCCTGAACGGTGGTCTGATACATGGCAAGCAGCGCGCCGCCCACGCCGGCGAAGAAGGAGCTGATAACGAACGCCATTTCCTTGTGCTTGAACAGGTTGATGCCCATTGCCTCGGCGGCTATTTCGTCATCCCTTATTGCCTTGAAGGCGCGGCCGTAGGAGGAATTGATAAGCATAACTATCAGCGCTATGCATATGCCCGCCACAGCGAAGGGGAATATGGTGGAATCAAAGGTGGGGAATTTCTTGAGCAGGTTGGAGCCGTTGGTTACGGGACCAAGGGCTTCCCACTGGAAGAAGGCGCGGATTATCTCGGCAAAGCCAAGGGTGGCTATGGCAAGATAGTCGCTCTTGAGGCGCAGAACGGGGAGGCCGATGAGGAAGGCAAAGAATGCCGCCGCAACGCCCGCCAGGATAAGCGCAGGAATTACAGGAATGGAGAAATCGATTATACCGCCGTCAAAGTACTGATATACGCTGAGACGCTGGTCTGCAGGTATGGTGAAGATGGCGTATGTATATGCGCCGATGAGCATGAAACCCGCCTGACCCAGGGAGAACAGGCCGGTGAAGCCGTTCAGAAGGTTCATGGACACGGCAACCAGAGCATAGATGGCGCCCTTCTTCAATACTACGAACAGCATGGAATAGGGATTCATCACATTTTCCAGCACGAATACCAGAGCGAAAAGCAGTACAACAAGGGCTGCGGAGATAATGGTGGAGGTGGATATCTTCTTAGTCATGGGGCACCTCCTTTAAACCTTCTCGTTGGCCTTTTCGCCGAAGAGGCCGGTAGGCTTGAATACCAGAATGATTATCAGCAGCACGAAGGTGAAGGCATCAGAGAAGGTGGTCCAGCCCAGACCCTTGATGATGTTTTCGCAGATGCCGATAATGAATGCGCCGATAACCGCACCGGGGATGGAGCCTATGCCGCCGAATACCGCCGCAACGAATGCCTTGAGGCCGGGCATTGCGCCGGAGGTGGGGATAACGGCTGCGTAGTTGGTGAAATACAGCAGCGAACCCACCGCCGCAAGGAAGGAGCCGATGATGAAGGTTGCGCTGATAACGCTGTTTATCTTGATACCCATCAGCTGGCTGGTCTCAAAGTCCTTGGATACGGCACGCATTGCCATGCCTATCTTGGTCTTCTGGATGAAAGCAACAAGGGCGATTACCAGAATCAGGGTAAGCACGGGAGTGATGAGTGTTACCACCTTGGTGGTGGCGGTGCCGATGGTTACGGTGTCGCTTATCCAGGGGATGGTGGGATACATCTTGGACAGACCGCCGGTAACGTACAGGGCAAGGTTCTGCAGAAGGTAGGATACGCCGATTGCGCTGATCATTACGGACATTCTGGGGGCGGTGCGCAGGGGCTTATAAGCTGCACGCTCAATAAGGAAGCCGATCAGCACCGTTACCGCAAGGGTAAGGGGAATGGCCAGATACAGGGGCATTACCGTGACGGCGTATATCATGATAAGGCCGGCGGCCATGAATACGTCGCCGTGGGCAAAGTTGATCAGGCGCAGTATGCCGTATACCATGGTGTAGCCGATGGCGATGAGGGCGTACTGTCCGCCAACCGATATGCCAGCCAGCAGGTAAGGCAGGTTGGTGTTGATAAAGTCCATTTAATATACCTCCGGGTGGAGAATTGAATTCGAGAGGAAGATATACCTTCTTTTCTTTTTCTTTTCGTATCGAAAAGAAGCAAAAGAAAAGATAAAGGGATAAATTGCAGCGGGATATAATATCTTTTCTGTGCTTTCCAAATTTGCCCTCAGAGGGAGCGCAAATTTGAGGATAGGCTAAACAGGTCAATTATTTTAGTT
>JAZNUG010000072.1:0-7519 GCA_045592165.1 Clostridia bacterium
GGGCTGCAATCTTTGCGGCAACCGCGTCGTTGGTGGGGTTCTGCAGACGGGTGTAGAAGTATCCGCTGGCTTCAAGGTCAAAAAGCTTTCCCATTTCGGCGCTGCTTTCGTACTTGAAGGTAGTGCTCTGTATTATGGGGATCTGGCGGGGTTCGCCGTTTCCGGGAGTATAGCCGCCCTGTACGCATTTGGTGCCGATGGTGTGTTCAGACATTTTTTCTTTCCTCCTGTATGGTATAAATCATTTAATCTGCAATAAAAAAGCGGCTATTGGTGCAACGCCAATAACCGCCTTGAATTACGCTCTTGCTGGAGAAGTTAGCCCCGGCGCGCTTTATCAAAGGCGGTATATCGCATCATCATAGCAAACATATTCATCATGTGAAGCATACCTCCTTTGAAAAATCAACCGGGTCAGCCGACCCATTGCAACTGATGATAACAGCAAAACTTCTTCTTGTCAATACCTTGCGTTTTTTAACGCAGTACCCATGTGCATTGTACAGACAGCAGGGATTTGATATAATATATTAAATTGTTTTTAAAGGTGCTGCGTTGATGAAGATATGCTGTATCCAGATGAATATGGAACTGGGCTGTCCGGATGAAAACTTCCGCCGCGCAGCCGGACTTATCGATCAGGCCGCCAAAGGCTCGCCGGATGTTATCCTGCTGCCGGAAACCTGGAACACCGGCTTTTACCCCGAACAGGGACTTCACGCAATGTCCAAAGATGCTGCAGAACGGGTAAAAACAGAAATCGGCTGCCTCGCCAAAAAATATTCTGTAAACATCATCGCAGGCAGCGTATCCAACCTTTGCGGCGACAGTATTTACAACACCGCCCTTGTATTTGACCGCAGCGGCAAATGCATCGCCTCCTATAACAAAACCCACCTTTTCTCCCCCATGGGAGAAAACCGCGTATACACCCCCGGAGATTCCCTCTGCACCTTTGAGCTGGACGGCGTAAAGGCGGGCCTTGTCATATGCTATGACATCCGCTTCCCGGAGCTTATCCGTTCCCTTGCTCTCAAGGGCATGGATGTATTGTTCACGGTTTCCCAGTGGCCGGATGTCCGCATCCCTCAGCTGCATACACTAGCCGCCGCAAGGGCAATAGAAAACCAGGCGTATGCGGTATGCTGCAATTCCTGCGGCAAAGCAGGCTCAACCCAATTCGGCGGTAAATCCATAATAATAAGCCCCCTTGGAGAAACCATTGCCGCAGCGGGAGCAAATGAGGAAATCATCACCGCCGAACTTGACCTTTCCCATATAGAACCCGTACGCTCCGCAATCCCCGTATTCCGGGACAGGCGGCAGGATATCTACCGCATTTGATATTTCAGGATATAATAAACTTCAGAAAGAGGGCTGCATCATGACAAAACACATCTTCCCCGTTACCCTGACCACCACCCCACGGCCCCGTCCCGAGGATCCCGCAAATCCCGGCTTTGCAAAGTACTTTACCGATCACATTTTCGTGATGGACTATGACGAGGGGCAGGGCTGGCACGATGGCCGCATAGTGCCCCATCAGCCCTTCCTTATCGAGCCCACGTCCAGCGTTCTCCATTATGCCCAGACTGCCTTCGAAGGCATGAAGGCATATTCCACCCCAGATGGAAAAATACAGCTTTTCCGCCCGGATATGAATATCGCCCGTATGGAGCGCACCTGTGAAAGGCTCTGCATACCCTCCCTCCCCGAAGGGGTTTTCCTTGCAGCCATAGAACAGCTGATTGCCGTGGATGCCGACTGGATGCCCACCGGCGGCAACACCTCCATGTACATCCGTCCCTTTATTTTTGCCAATCAGAGCACCATATCCGTGGGACCCGCCAATAAATACTGCTTTATGATATTCCTGGCCCCCACCGGCTCCTATTATGCCGAAAACAATTCCGGCCTTTCCACCGCCCCCATATTCGTGGAAGATGAATACATCCGCGCCGCCCCCGGCGGCACAGGCTATGCCAAGGTGGGCGGAAACTACGCAGGCGGCATGCGCGCCATAGTTACCGCCAGGGCTCACGGCTGCAACGATGTGCTGTGGCTGGATGCCATCGAACACAAGTACGTTGAGGAAATCGGCACCTCCAATGCCTTCTTCGTAATAGACGGCGAGGTTATCACCGCCCCCCTCACCAGCGGTACCATACTTCCCGGCATCACCCGTGATTCCGTAATAAAGCTGCTGACCCACTGGGGCTATAAGGTATCCGAGCGCAGGATCGCAATAGACGACGTGCTTGCCGCCGCAAAGGACGGCAGCCTCACCGAGGTATTCGCCACCGGCACCGCCGCAGTTATCTCCCCCATCGGCCGGCTTACCTACAGGGAAGAGGTTTACTCCATCGCCGGCGGCAAGGTTGGACCCATCTCCCAGAAGGTATACGACGACCTGTACGGCATGCAGACCGGCGCGGTTGAAGACTACATGGGCTGGACCCACAAGGTAAATATTTAAAAAGGCTTTTCCAAAGGAGACACTGCCATTGAGCGTATGTACATTTATCGCATCGGATCACCCA
Organism: Clostridia bacterium; assembly: GCA_045592165.1. GTDB lineage: Bacteria > Bacillota > Clostridia > Christensenellales > CAG-138 > SFEL01. The sequence goes on from JAZNUG010000072.1 coordinate 2,541, forward strand.
TTGCCTGCATGTTCGCCATCCCGGGATTATCCGCTGGAGATCAACATTGACAACGGCACGGTATACGATGGCGGCGCCGATGATAACTTCTTCCTGCATTCCTTCTGGGATGTTCAGCGTTATTCCCATAAGAAACACGGCGTTTGGCTGGAATGGAACTATACTCAGGGGCGCGCAGGTCGCCTGATAAAATACATAGCAGATGCTTTGCGGTATACGGATTCCGTGGAACTGTGGCATGTATGGCTGACGGATTATTATGAGTATGAGGACAGTCCCGTAATTCACAGCCGCACAGTCTCCATACAGGACCTTACAGAAAAGGATATAAAGGAACTGGACAGCGCTGAAATATGGAACACTCCGGATAAAGCATATCCAAACAGGCCATCCTTCTATCGCTGGAAGATATGCCGATAATCGCTGCAGATATCATAAAAGCCGGGCTGAAAGCACAGCCCGGCTTTTATTGTTTTGCCTTATCTTATTCCGGATAAACCTCCATGGCGCAGCGCACGCCGGCCATGGCATCCTTTGTGTAGTAATCTGCGCCGATTTCCTTGGCGTAGTCTGCGGTAAGCACTGCGCCGCCGCACATTACCCTGCATTCCGGCAGTTCCTTCTTTATCAGCTCAACGGTGCGCTGCATGGCGGGCACGGTGGTGGTCATCAGAGCGGACAGACCCACAAGACCTGCGCCCTGTTCCTTTGCCGCCCTGACCACGTCCTCGGGAGGAACATCCTTGCCAAGGTCGATCACCTTGAATCTGTAATTCTCAAGCAGCGCCTTTACTATGTTCTTGCCGATATCGTGAACATCGCCCTGCACAGTGGCAACGACCACCTTGCCCCGGCTCATGCCTTCGCCATCCCCCATACGGGAGCGGATAACGCCGAATGCACCCTTTGCTGCCTCTGCGCACATTAAAAGCTGGGGCAGGAACAGCGTTCCCTTTTCGAACCGTTCGCCTGCGGTATTGAGGGCTGGCACCATTGCCTGCTCTATCACCTCAAGGGGGTCTTTGTCCGCAAGCTCACGCTCTGCGGCCTGTATTGCGGCACTCTTAAGTCCCTTCAATACGCTCTCATAAAGGGACATTCCCTCTTGGGGAACAGCAGCCGCAGGAGCAGTCTCCCCGCTGAACGCGCCTATGTAATCAGCACAGTTCTCATCCATGCCAAGGAGGGCACGTGCGGATTTATATGTTTCCATCATGCCGGGGGCATGGGGATTCACTATTGCGGCGGACAGTCCTGCCCCCATTGCAAGGGTAAGGAATCCGCTGTTGAGCTGTCCCCTGTTGGGCAGGCCGAAGGATACATTGGATACACCGAGGGAAGTGCATACCCCCAGCTCCTCACGGAGCCTGCGTACGCATTCCAGAGTGACCTTGCCGTTGTCTCCCCCCGCGCTTACAGTAAGGGTAAGGGGGTCAAATATAAAGTCATGGGGTTCAAGGCCGTATTGCTTTGCAGTGTCCAGTATCCTGCGGGCGATGGCCATGCGGCCCTCTGCATCCTCAGGTATTCCGCTTTCATCCAGCGTAAGGGCAACGATCACACCTCCGTATTTCTTTGCAAGGGGAAAAACAGCATCCATGCTGCTCTGCTTGCCGTTTACGGAATTGATTATGGCCTTGCCGTTGTATATCCTCAGCGCCGTCTCAAGGGCGGCGGGATCTGCGGAATCCAGCTGCAGGGGAAGGTCTGTTACACCCTGAAGCTGCTTGGTAAGGGCGGTAAGCACTGCCGCTTCGTCTATGCCGGGAAGGCCCGCATTAACATCCAGCGCATGGGCGCCCTGATCCTGCTGAAGTATGCCTTCCTGCAGTATCATGTCATAGTCCCCTTCCAGCAGTGCCTTCTTCATGCGGGGCTTGCCGGTGGGGTTTATTCGCTCGCCGATGAGCTTTGTATCCCTGCCAAAGTACAGCGCCTGGCCGTATGATGCGGCAACAGTAAGGGTCTTTTTCTGTACAGCGGGGGGCACCATTTTGCCGCAGCGCTTTACCAGCGCCTCAATATGGGCAGGGGTAGTGCCGCAGCAGCCGCCCGCCAGCCAAACGCCCTCTGAAATGCAGCTTTCCATAAGCTCTGCAAATTCCTCGGGGCCAACGTCAAATACCGTTCTGCCCTTTTCGGAGCGGGGCAGACCCGCATTGGGCTGCAGCACCATGGGCACGGAACATACGTCCTTAAGCTGCTTAAGGAAGGGCAGCAATTCCCTGGGGCCAAGGCCGCAGTTAAAGCCTATTGCGTCAACGCCAAGCCCCTCCAGAAGGGCGCATACGCTTTGGGCATCGCCGCCGGTAAGGAGCTTGCCCCTGCTGTCCAGCGTAACGGTGGCAACAACAGGCAAATCGGAATTTTCCTTTGCCGCCAGCACCGCCGCCTTCAGCTCATATGCGTCAGACATGGTTTCCACCAGGATAAGGTCGGGATTTTCCCTGACACCGCCCCGGACGGTCTTTGCAAAAAGCTCTGTCGCATCCTCAAAGTCCAGATCGCCAAGAGGCTTGAGCAGCTTGCCGCTGGGGCCTATATCCAGCGCAACAAATCTGTCCTCAAGGCCGGCTATTGCTGCCTTTGCGTTGCGCACGGATGCTGCGGCAATCTCGCCGGCGGTATGGCCGGAGCCTGCAAGCTTCAGGTCGTTGCAGCCGAAGGTATTGGTAATTATGATATTGCTGCCGGCTTCGGCGTAGGCTTTGTGAACGCCGATAACCTTATCCGGGTTGGCGATATTCCATACGTCGGGTATCTCACCGGGCTTAAGGCCTGCACTCTGGAGCATTGTGCCCATGCCCCCATCGAAAAACAGAAGCCTTTTGCCCAATAAATCTGTAAATTTAGCCATCATTGTTCCTTTCTGAACTGACAGTCCGTCTTGCCGCAGGTCTTGCACTTGTTGTCATGGCAAAGGCCCGGCCTTGGAGATATGCCCATCACAGCGGTGACGGATTTAAGGGGCGTAAGCATATGGGATGAGGTTTCTCCCATGCCTATTCTGCTCCCCTCCAGCAATCTTAAAATATCGCTCTGATGCTCTGTGGAAAATCCGCCGTAGCCGGGAGAAAAGCGGGGCCTGATATACAGTCCTTCTTCCTTGAGTTCCTCCGCAAGCTCATCGCACACATCATCGCAGTAACATTCCAGTACGCTGGCCGCAGCCGCCTGCAGGGCAAAGGCTTCCGCCACGTTTACCGTGCCCAGCTTTGTCATCTCCCTGTCCACTCCTGCGCCAAGGGTGGCCGCCAGCAGATATGCTTCGGTGCAGCCCTTAAGATTTATACCAAGGGAAGATGATTCCGCCTGAAAGTCGGCAATCTTAATTATGTTTTCCCCCGCTTCTATGCTTACCCGCATTACCCTGTGGCGGGGAGAAGCTGTATTCTGCAGCCTTTGCCATGCCCCCTCTATAAGGGCGATGCTGTCCTCATCAGCCTTTTTTGCCCCGAGATATCTCAGGGCCTCCTCCTGACGAATACGCATTATGCTACCTCATCAGTACGGAGGAAAGATTATTGAGAATTTTGCCTGCAATTTCAGGCTTGTTCATGGTGTAAATGTGTATGCCCCTTATTCCGTTTGCCACAAGGTCTGCAATCTGCTCGCAGGCATAGGCTATTCCCGCCTGCTCCATGGCGGCGTCATTGCTGCCGTAATGATCCAGCATATTGCGGAATCTGGGGGGCATGAGAGCACCGCTCAGCCCGGTTATGCGGGCCACCTGACGGCCGCTGGTTATTGGCATTATCCCTGCGATTATAGGCACATCCACTCCTGCTTTGTTCAGCTTATTGAGGAAGCGGTACAGCAAATCGTTATCAAAGAACATCTGGGTGGTAAGAAAATCGCAGCCCGCCTCCACCTTGCGCTTAAGGTGCTGTATATCCTCCATCTGGGATGCGCTTTCGGGATGGCACTCGGGATAGCATGCGCCGCCGACAGAAAAATCGCCGCTTTGTTTAAGCAGCTCCACCAGCTCGTTTGCATGCTGAAAACATGCATCCTCAGGCTTTTCCGTTCCCTCGGGCAGGTCTCCCCTGAGAGCAAGCACGTTGAATATTCCCTGCTGCTTCATTTCCTCTATCCTGCAGGCAATTCCCTCACGGCTTGCGGATACGCAGGTAAGATGGGCAAGACCCACGCTGCCGCATTCCCCCGCATGTTTTGCCATACGGAGCACATTCTGGGTATTGCCGCCGTTTGCTCCGCAGGTAACGCTGATAAAGTCCGGCTTAAGGGCGGCGGTCTTCTCCACGACTATATCCGCCTTCTGAAGCTCGGTACCCACCTTTGGGGGAAACAGCTCGCAGGAGAAGGTTACAGGCTTGGAGTTGAGAATATCCTTTATAAGCATTGTTATTATAATCCTTTCATACGGCAATAAATTATGCCAACATGGTAAATGCTACTTAATCAGATACCCATTGTCAAGGCAATTATGACGAAAAAAAGCCCTGTTCCGCAATTTTTAACGGAATAAAAATACCCGGCGGATATTCTCCGCCGGGTATGATTTTGTGATTGTTTAAGCTTATTCAGCCTTGGGGCCGGCAGGGATCAGAGCCTTGCCTGCGTCATTGCCGGTGTACTTTACGAAGTTCTTGGCAAAGCGGGAAGCCAGATCCTTGGCCTTGGTCTCCCACTCGGATACGTCTGCATAGGTATTGCGGGGATCCAGAATGTTGGTATCCACGCCGGGCAGAGCGGTGGGAACTTCAAGGTTGAAGTAGGGGATGGTCTTGGTTTCGGCGTTGTTGATGTCGCCGTTAAGGATGGCGTCGATGATGCCGCGGGTGTCCTTAATGGAGATGCGCTTGCCGGTGCCGTTCCAGCCGGTGTTTACCAGGTAAGCCTTGGCGCCGCTCTGTTTCATGCCCATTACCAGTTCCTCTGCGTACTTGGTGGGATGCAGCTCCAGGAAGGCCTGGCCGAAACAAGCGGAGAAGGTGGGAGTGGGCTCAGTGATGCCG
>JAZNUG010000073.1:0-4642 GCA_045592165.1 Clostridia bacterium
CTCCCTGAAAAATGCGTCCATTTCAAGATTCACGTAGTATGGGCTGTCAGGAAGATCCAGATACTCTATCCCTGCCAGGTACGGAGCAGGCGTCGCCAGCGCAAATCTGCCGATGAATTCAAAGCACCATGCGAGGCCGTACCTTTCAAAGGTATCTATCTGGTTTCGAAACATGTCCTCCACCACTTCCTGACGCATGCCTGTGGCCATGGGGTCTCCCCCTTCAAAGAAGCCGCATTCGCCCACCATCACGTCAACGCCGTATTTTTCGCCCACGGCGATCAGGTCGAGCAGTGTCTGTCCATTCTGCTCCAGATGCTCAAGGCCAAGGGTGCTGGTGCAGCTTCCGTCCTCATTTACGGTGATCTCAGCCAATTTTGTACCCTTCCACCAATCCTTAAGCATACTCATGGACGTCTCTGTTCCATCGGGGAATGTCAGGCTGATGTCCTCCATGGTAAAGCCGGAGCCCTCCGGGCAGGATATTTCAAAGCTGTCCGCATCTTCGGGAATTTTAACCGTCACGGTTTTCTCAACGCCGATATAATCCCTTGCTTCGTCATATGTATAGGACTCCATGCCTTCATAAAGGATCTGACTCCCTGCGGAAATCTTCATTATGGTATCAAACCAATAGATTTCCGAAATAGCAACCGACAGCTCTGCGCCGCCCACGGCACCTGTGAATTTCAGCGCACCTTTGGCTTCATCAGGCAGGTTTTTATCCCAATAGTTGGGGCCGTAAATATGGGCATTGGCAATGCAGCCGCTCCACTTCAGGTTCTCATAGAATCCCGGCTCGGCGGCTTCCTTTTCGGGGGTCACAACCGAAATGCCGTCAAGGTTATAATAATGATAGGACAGGGCGCAGCCCAGCTCCGCCATGGTGGCGCCTGTTACATCGTGGCTTCCGGTATGCACATCCGCAACGATGACACGGTCGGGAGTTGCTTCCCTTATGGCTGCAACAGCATCCCCAAGTCCCCATACGTAGCTTGCATCGTCAACCGGGTCGCATTCGTTCATCAGGTTAAAGCTGAGATAGTTGTTGGGAATATCCGCATACCTCTTTGCCAGCATCCGCCAGAATGCGGTCACGGTATCCCGTACCGATTCGTCGTAAAATACGGAATTGCTGCTTTCAAACCAGGCATCCCCGTCCAGATGCTGATTGTTGAAATCCAGATTGGGTACATCGTTGAATACCAGCTGCATATGGATATCCCGCTCCATGCACCAGGAGATGATATCATCCAGCTGCTCCAGTCGGGAAAGGTTTACCTTGCTGTCAAAGGTGTGATCAGGCCCCTGGAAATAGCTCCAGGCCACATACATGTGTACAAAATTTGCTCCCAAGTCCTTCAGATAATCCAGATTGCCCTCCGCAAACATATCGTCCGGATTATTGCTCAGCGCCCAGGCAAACATGCTGCTGAAGGAAATGTTGCACCCCTTCCAGTCAGGAAGGTCCTGATTGGTTGCATCGGGCAGGGTTGTTTCGCCTGTGTACAGGGCAGGGTCGATGGTATGCTTCGCGGCGGCCTCATCCGTCACATCCGTATAAACCGGGTCTTTTTCAAAGGAACGGGAAAAATGCAGCGCTGTTTCCACGGCATCCTCCACAATTACAAGCTCCGTAGGACGGAAGGTAAAGTCCTCATACAGCTTCATCAGCTTGTCGCCGGTGGTTATATCATAGGCGCATATAGCGTAATTGCACAGCTCTGTATCAAAATTGCACAGCTCGCTGTACTCTTCATAATCAGGGCAGTCCCAAGCATAAAGAGCGCTATAATTGCCTCCAACCTCATAGCGAATAGCTGATGCGCTGAGGGTAAAATCGTGACCGTCGATCACATCCTGATATACGCCATAAAGGAGCTGTGCCAGTTCGTAACGCCGTATCTCATCTTTGCCGCCGTGACTGTCCGAAAAGGATGAGAGATAGGCGTTTGCATCCGGCTTGCCAAGAGCAGCCAGCGCATTTTCCATAAGCCTGATCGCATCCTCCGCCGTAAGGGGGCTGTCGGCCTTTGCGGCAAGCTTATCCCAGGCGATGCCTGCTTCCACGGCTTCCTTAAAGCTGTCAGACGTTACGGTATCATCTGATGCCGCCTGACAGCCCGTCAGCAGGCCAACGGCCATAAACACCAAAAGAATCACAGCAGTTATTCGTTTGCATTTCATAATATTTCCTTCTTTTCGCTCGCAAAACAAATAGTCCGAATTGTTAAAACTCATTATAGCACATGTGTAGCTTTTTTGTTTGACTCTGTATATTTTTCGTTCGTTATAAATTTATCTTTTTAACTTTACTTTTTCCCCGATTTCAGATAAGATTTTAATATATGGGTACTTGGGCTTTGCCTTGCCCGAAAATTAAAAAATTACCGCTGCGGAGGAACAGAAATGGCACAGGATATCAACCTGAGGCGTCTGGTCATCAAGTCCTTCCACGTTAACTCCGTGGAATGGGGCGAACACAACGACGTTACCCCGGACGGAAAAATGACCGTTAGCCGTGAGCTGCTTGATACGCTCATGGAAGAAAACAAGGACATTATCGAAAAGATCGACATCCAGATAATCCAGCCCGATGATCACGATCGCTGGACCAATACCATTATGGACATAATCCCCATATCCACCAAGGTTCTGGGCATAATCGGCGAAGGCATCACCCATACCATCACCGGCGTTTACTTCATGATGACCGGCGTGGATGTGGACGGCGTACAGACCTATGAGTTCGGCTCCTCCGAGGGCAACCTTAAGGATAAGCTGTTCCTCAACAAGGCAGGTACTCCCGGCGACAACGATGTTATCATCAGCTTTGACTTCCTGTTCAAGTCCCACATGGGTCAGGATATGAGCGCCTGCACCCGTGCCCACGGCGCCTGCGATAAGTTCATCCAGAGCTACCGGGATAAGCTCAAGAAGTTCAAGGGCGATCTGTGCACCACCCGCAATACCTATCACGATGTTGCACGCCCCGGCAAGAAGAGGGTTGTTATCATCAAGCAGGTTGCAGGTCAGGGCGCAATGTATGACACCCACCTCTTCGGCAAGGAGCCCAGCGGCACCGAAGGCAGCAAGAGCATTATCCACATGGGCAACATGCCCGTTGTGGTCACCCCCAATGAATATCGCGACGGCATCATCCGTTCCATGCAGTAATTAAAGGAGGAAACGCATAATGGGTATCGGACCTTCCACAAAAGAAACCTCCCTCCATCATTTCCGCGATCCTCTCCTCGAGGTAGTTTCCTCTGATCCAGAGATCGACCTGATGGGCATCATCATCGTCGGCACCCCCGATGCAGGCGAAGAAAAGCTGCTGGTTGGCACCCGCGCCGCAGTATGGGCAGAGTGCATGCGCGCCGACGGCGCCATCGTCTCCTCCGACGGCTGGGGCAACAGCGACGTTGACTACACCAATACCGTATACCAGCTGGGTATCCGCGGCATCCCCGTAACGGGTCTGAACTTCAGCGGCACCATGGCCCAGTTCGTTGTTACCAACGAATACCTTGACGCAATCGTTGATATCAACAAGAACCCCGAAGGCATCGAGAGCGAAAACGTTGGCGAAAACGCCGCCGACGCCCTTGACGCCCGCAAGGCCCTTGCAATGCTCAAGATCAAGATGCGCAAGAAGGAACAGCAGGGTTAATAAAGCTAACGCTTTTCGCCTGAATGGCAAGTCCATTCAGGCGATTTTTTTCGGCCAAATGCTTATGCATGTGGCCGATTAAATCCCTTACTGGTTTTTTTACATGATTTGCCTATGGCGGCTGCGGCTGCCACCGGGCGGTAAATGCGTATTGTATTTCCACCTGCCATCTTGCAGCCCTCCGCTTTTCCGCAAGGAAAAGCTGCATTAAAGGTTCGGTGGGCGGGTATAGATAAATGCCGTCAAATGCAAATCGAAAACCTTCCTGCCTGCCAAATTACCCCGCCTTTGCTTTTTACAGAAGGTCTTTTGCATTATGTTTTATCCTCACAAATCCTTAATGGCGTTCTTTATATATATGTGTTATAATATATAAAGCATATTGCGGGCTCACGTCTTTACGCCCGTATTGAAACACATTTTTCTTATGCACATATTGAAAGGAGAAATAAAATGGGACTTTTGAAAGCAGGCATCGGCGCATTGAGCGGCGTATTGGCTGATCAGTGGCGTGATTATTTTTACTGTGACGCCCTTCCCGAAGATGTACTGGTAACCAAGGGCGTTAAGCGCACCAGCGGCCGCAGCTCCAATACCAGGGGCGAGGACAACATCATCAGCAACGGCGCAATAATCGCCGTAAACGAAGGCCAGTGCATGATGATCGTAGAGCAGGGCGCAATAGTTGAGTTCTGCGCAGAGGCCGGCGAATTCGTATGGGACAGCTCCACCGAGCCCACCATCTTCTACGGCAACTTCAGCGAAAGCCTTGCTTCCGTCTGGGAGACCCTCAAAAAGCGTTTCACCTTTGGCGGCGATACCGGCAAGGATCAGCGTATCTACTACTTCAACACCAAGGAAATCATGGGCAACAAGTACGGCACTGCCAATCCTGTTCCCTTCCGGGTAGTATACAGCAACATCGGCGCAGGCCTTGTGCTGGAAGTAAGTCGGATCGTAGCCATGTCG
>JAZNUG010000074.1:0-1811 GCA_045592165.1 Clostridia bacterium
GCCGTCGGCGTCGGTTTCCCAGCGGGTGCATTTTACAACGTATGCGCCCTTGAGGCGAACCTCGCCCTCGGGCTTGAGGCGGAAGTACTTCTTGGGAGGATCGTAGCTGAAGTCCTCACGCTCGATGTACAGCTCACGGCCGAAGAGCACCTTGCGCTTGCCGGTGGAGGCATCAGGCAGGTATTCTATTTCAACTTCCTCGGTCTGTCCCTCCGGCCAGTTTTCCACAACCAGCTTTATGGGGTCCAGCATGGCAGTCTCCACGGTGGAGTCTGCCTTGGCAACGCCAACCCGGGAGAGGAAGTCCAGTATGGCTACGGGGGTATAGCCCCGGCGGCGCAGGCCGCAGAGGGTGGGCATGCGGGGGTCATCCCAGCCGCAAACGTGACCCTCCTCCACCAGACGGCGGAGGTAGCGCTTGCTCATCATGGTGTTGGTCATGTTGAGCCTTGCAAACTCTATCTGGCGGGGCTTGTGCTCAAATTCGCACTGCTCCACTACCCAGTTGTACAGGGGCCTGTGTGCCTCGTATTCCAGGGAGCAGAGAGAGTGGGTTACGCCCTCGATGGCATCCTGAATGGGATGTGCAAAGTCGTACATGGGATAGATGCACCACTTGTCTCCCTGATGATGGTGAGCCATATGGATAATGCGGTACATGGCGGGGTCACGCATGTTCACATTGGGGGATGCCATATCTATCTTTGCGCGGAGGGTGCGGGAGCCGTCGGGGAACTCGCCGTTCTTCATCCGCTCAAACAGGTCAAGGTTTTCCTCGATGGAGCGATCGCGCCAGGGGGAATTTTTGCCCGGCTCGGTAAGGGTGCCGCGGTATTCCCGCATCTGATCCTTGTCCAGATCGCATACGTATGCCACGCCCTTCCTGATGAGCTTTACAGCCAGCTCATAGCAGGTATCGAAATAATCCGAGCCGTAGAAAACATTGTCCCACTTGAAGCCCAGCCACTGGATATCTTCCTGAATGGCGTCAACGAATTCTTCGTCCTCCTTGGTGGGGTTGGTGTCGTCATAGCGAAGATTGCAGCTGCCGCCGAACTTTTCCGCCATGGAAAAGTCAATTGCCAGCGCCTTTGCATGGCCGATATGCAGGTAGCCGTTGGGCTCGGGGGGGAAGCGGGTCTGTATGTGGGTCAGCCCCTTTTCACGGATGTCCTCCTCGATGAATTCCTCGATGAAATTTTTTGATACGCGTACTTCTTCCATATTCAAAAAGCCCTTTCAAAGCGTTTTTTCCTATTAAACATTATCTTGCAAGCGGCCTGTTATGTCAACATAAAAAGGCTTAAATGGGGGGTGGGATTGGCGGATTGTTTTCATGAATTGTTGGGATCATTTATCCGCACCCGGCGGCCGCCCTCTCAGTGGGCTGCGCCCACAGCTCTCCCAAAGGGAAAACCAAGGGGTATGGACAATCAAACCAAGCAAGTATTGTTACCGTAGGGTAACCAATATAATACGAACCGCGGTTTTAGCGGCCATCGGGCACGCCATAGCTGCGTCATCCTCGGTCAGAATACAACCAGTATTCCTCCCTCGATCTTCCTTGCTCTGCCATGCCCGATGGCCGTTAAAACTCCAAAAGACCAAAAGCGGTGTAATTGGATGAGGTTCAAGGCGACGGAGTGTGGGAATAGTGGTGCTATTTCAAACGACGGCAACGCAGTAGCTCGCCAATTACGCCACTTTTGGCAGGTTCGGATTATGTTGGTTACCCTAAGGCGCAAATCACACAAGCCCCAGTTCCTCTAGCGTAGCCTTTGCGGCCCGCTGGCCTGCCTCCTGCTTGCTCT
>JAZNUG010000075.1:0-19179 GCA_045592165.1 Clostridia bacterium
TGATCCGGATCAAGCGTGTTGACCCATGAAGGCAGCTTAACCTGTACACAGCCCATTGGAAAGGCCATAAGGATAGATCTTATCAGTTCTTCGAACTGTGTCTGCTCCATATGCATTACATCTGCAGTCATTGTTATCACGCCGTATTTTTGGGCAAGTTCATCAGCAAGATGAACTGCAGATTCACCCGATGGAGCCGTACTGTTCACTATCACCACAAATGGGCGGCCGGCCGCCTTCAGTTCATTAATCACCCGATCTTCCGCTTCAACATAAGCAGAGCGGTTTATATCGGTTATGGTGCCATCCGTTGTGATCAGTATTCCAATGGTGGAATGCTCAGTTATCACCTTATTTGTGCCTATTTCCGCCGCATCCTCAAATGGAATATCATAATCAAACCAGGGAGTGCGTATCATTCTGGGTGCATTGTTTTCCGTATGTCCCACTGCCCCTTCCACCATGTATCCAACACAATCCGCCAACCGTACCCGAACAGTACAATCCCCTATATTCAACGCAGTTGCTTCGTTGGGAATAAACCTTGGCTGTGTTGTCATTATCGTACGGCCGGCTGCACTTTGGGGCAGCTCATCTATAAGACGTGCACGCTGATTTTCATCCTTTATATTCGGAATCACCATTACATCCATAAAACGTTTGATAAATGTGGATTTTCCGGTTCGTACCGGCCCTACCACGCCTATGTAAATATCGCCGTTTGTGCGCTGTGCTATATCTTTATAAAGCTCCTGTTTTTCCATAGACACCTCCCTGTAACATGTGGCTTTAAATATATATGTCCAATATTATCCTCTAATGCAAAAAGCACCGCGAAAGGTGCTTTATTTAACAAAAATACCGGACAGAACCCACTGTCCGGTATATGCTCTAATATTATTTTCCGCTGTTCAGCTCGTCGTTCTTACCCCTCTGACGCACCTTGAGGCGGATAGGCGTTGCATCCAGCCCAAAGGACTTGCGCAGATAGTTCTCCAGATATCTCTGATAGGAGAAATGCATAATGTTGGGGTCATTTACAACCAATGCAAAGGTGGGAGGATTGGTGGCAAACTGGGTGGCATAGTAAATTTTCAGCCTGCGGCCCTTATCGGAGGGAGGTTCCGTAACGGTGATGGCCTCGGAGATAACATCATTGAGGGTACCGGTGGAAATACGCATACTGTTCTGATCGTAGGCGTACTTGGCAAGCTCCAGAACTTTGTTTACTCGCTGACCTGTCTTTGCAGAGATAAACAGCATAGGAACATAGCTCATAAAAGCGAGATCTGAATACAGCTTCTTCTTGAACTCATTCATGGTGTGGGTATCCTTTTCGATGATATCCCACTTGTTTACTATTACAACAGACGCCTTGCCCTCTTCATGAACATAGCCTGCGATGCGAACATCCTGTTCGCTCATGCCCTCTGCAGCATCAATGACGATAAGCACAACATCTGCGCGGCGGATTGCACCCAGAGAGCGGATAACGCTGTAACGCTCAATGGTTTCATCCTCAATTGCGCGCTTGCGGCGAATACCTGCGGTATCAACCAGAACAAACTCATTGTCATTCCATGTAAAAGGAGTGTCTATTGCGTCACGGGTAGTGCCGGAGATATTGCTTACGATGGTACGCTCATAGCCCAGCAGTGCATTAACAAGGCTGGACTTGCCAACATTGGGCTTGCCTACTATGGCGATATTTATAGCATCGCTTTCGTATTCTTTATCGTATTTTGGGAAGTAGGCCACCACTTCATCCAGCAGATCGCCGAGACCAAGGCCCTGCTCTGCAGAGATTGTTATGGGGTTGCCAATGCCAAGCGCATAGAAATCATAGGCAGAATCCTCAAATTTGGGATGATCCACCTTGTTTACTGCAAGCACTATGGGTTTGGCGGAACGGCGCAGCATTTCTGCAACATCTTCATCCGCCGCGGTTATGCCCTCGCGGCCGTCTACCATAAAAATGATAACATCCGCGGTTTCGATGGCCAGCTCAGCCTGGCGGCGCATCTGAGTGCTGATGATATCTTCCTTCATAGGCTCGATACCGCCGGTATCCACCAGCGCAAAGTGATAATCCAGCCACTCTGCATCGCCGTAAATACGGTCGCGGGTTACGCCGGGAGTATCCTCTACTATGGCAATACGCTTGCCGATTATTTTATTGAAGAACGTGGATTTGCCACCGTTCGGGCGGCCTACTACCGCCACAAGGGGTTTGGACATAATTTAACCTCTCTTTATCCTAGCATATCAAATAATTCGTTTATAAATACTTCGCCGTCGGTGGCCCAGATAGGCACAACCCCGGCATCCAGCATCTGCTCAAGATGCGGCAGCCTTATGCCGTCCAGAAACACATCGTCCCTCTCCCTCATCATGTTATGAGGAATAAGCAAAGTATCCGAAATCATTTTTCCCTTAAGCTGCTCCGCAAGGTCTCCTGCGGTTATCAAGCCGGATACAGTGACGGTTTCGCCAAAGTAACGGTTTATAATGGGGTGGACATTTATTTTTATTCCGTAAGGAATAAGCTTATCAAACAGGCTCTGCATGAATGGAGCGGCAGATACGCCGGAAGCGCTGTCAAACACCACTTCCTTCCTGAGGGGCTTTTTGTCTTCCAAAGCATAAAGGAACTCTTCTTCGAATTTTCTCAGAAGGCCCACTCCGTTTTCTATCTGGCAGTAATCCTCATATACTTTTGCTTCAGGAAGTTCCCGTTCGGCGATGATGTACATTTCGTCGGAAGCAAACACAAAGGATGTTCCATACTCTGACATAGCCTTTTTCTGCCATGCTTCTATCACATCGATAGCTTCCGCGGCTTCCTGCCGTGTCAGGCAGCGCAAGGGATAAAGCTTGTCGCGATATTTTGTAAGGCCAACCGGCACCACCGCCAGACTCCGGGCTGCAGGACACAGGCTGTAAAGGTCGGATATGCTCTTTTCCAGTACATCTTTATCATTAAGCTCCGGACAAAGCACTATCTGACAATGAAACTGTATTCCCGCATCCTTCAGGGCGGTCAGCCTTTCCATAATCCGAACGGCTGAAGGATTCATCATCATCCGGCGGCGCACTTCAGGGTCGGTCGCATGTACTGAAACATACAGCGGACTTACATGCCGCTTGATTATTCTGTCAAATTCCTCATCGTCAACATTTGTAAGGGTAACATAATTGCCCATTATCAGGGAAAGCCGCCAGTCGTCATCCTTAACATGCAGGGAATCCCTTACACCTTTTGGCATCTGATCAATGAAGCAGAATACACAGTGGTTCTTACAGGAACGTACGGGACTCATCAGGCCGCCGTTTGCAAAGCCGAGACCCAGGGGCTCGTACAGCTCCTTTTCAACAGGAACATCCACGATATTGCCGTCATCGTCAAGTATGGTCAAGGTAAGGGTTTCGGCAGCGGAAAGCTGCTCATAGTCAATGATATCCCGAACAGGCTCGCCGTCTATTGCAATAAGCTCCATGCCCGCAAGTATTCCCAGCTCATCAGCAACGGAATCCACATCCACAGATGTGATCACCTGATTCATCATAACACCTCCTCACAGCCATACCGCTATAATTCCAAATTAAATTTTATAGCAAAATCACCCATTTGTCTATTTAAATCACGCAATATACAATATTGCGCCTTGACCTGTCCCCATCCGGTGGGTTTATACTAAATATTCAGAACAGATAAGGTAAAAAGATATGTTAAAAAAAGCATTTGACCGTATGCGCAGCGAATGCAGCGGCATATTTACAATCAAGCGGATTTGTCTCATATTGCTGGGAACAGCCATATGTTCTTTCGGCATCTACAATATTCACCGTCAGGCCAGCGTAACCGAGGGCGGCGTACTGGGCATGATACTGCTGCTGAATCACTGGTTAGGTATTTCTCCTTCTGTTTTATCCGTAACGCTGGACCTTCTTTGTTATGTCCTGGCCTTCAAAAGGCTGGGCTTGAAGTTCCTTATTATCTCCGGCTTTTCCTCCCTCAGCCTTTCCATGTTTTTCCGCATATGGGAATCCTTCCCACCTATGCTGCCAAACTATTATGATAAGCCCATTCTGGCGGCTGTACTTGGCGCGATATTTATAGGCGTGGGCGTAGGCATTGTGATAGTCAACGGCGGCTCCTGCAGCGGCGACGATGCCCTTGCGCTGTTTATTTCGGATATAACAGGCTGGCGTATTTCCCGCTCTTATCTTATCACAGACCTTACCGTATTGGCTTTGTCACTCAGCTACATTCCGTTTGTAAGGATTTTTTACTCCCTGATCACAGTAACTTTGTCCTCTTATATTATCGATTTTATCCAAAGAACAGGCAGCAGCCCATCGTCCGATAAAGCCGAAGAACAAAATTAGGTTTTATAAATAGAAAAATACCCGGATTTTTACTCCGGGTATTTTTATGTGCGGAATGACTCAAAATCAACGGAACATATCTTCCGCTGTTTGCTGCTTTATCTTCAGTATTTCATTGACCCTTGCTGTTCTCTTTTTGGTTACGGAATAAATAATTGCCCATATCAACAAGTAAACAATAATAAAAATACCGGAAAAAGCCAGAATTGGAATAGCGTCCCATTCCAGCCAATCATTGAGCAGATACGTGCCCAGATAGCTGATATATAAAACGCTGCCATGGATCAAAATCGCCAACATCAGCGGTATACGTTCAATTTGATAGATGACATTCATGCCGCCCGCAACAAAAGCTAGCGCTGTTAATGAAAATATTCCCAGATAGACCTGATTTACAGTTAGGACGTCAACGGCGGCCTGATGCTGCAGAATCAGATAAAGTATCGCCAAAACAATCGGTCCAAGGCCACAGGCAATAAAACCGCGCCGCATAAATTCCAAAACATACTTCTTCATATCCCTTCATACCTCCTTCTGACTTCCGAAAAACAACGTCTGGAAACATATTCCCGATAGCCGCATTGAAACACGGCATCCACCCCACCGCTGAATGCTGCCTCAAATCGCAGAATTCGATGTTCATTGGCAAGGGAAGATTTGTTTATGCGGATAAAATAAGAAGGCAGAACATCCTCCAGATCCCGGAGCCTGTCCTGGAGGCGATAGTAATTGCCGCCGGTATCAATGGCCATCACTTTTCTGTCAAGAACGGTAATGCATTCTATTTCCTGAAATGACAGCTTTCGCATCTCATCATCCCGGTATCCCATAATACAGTCTGCACCGGAAAAACTACAGACAAGATTCTCTATCTGCTGTGTAAGGGATGATGGAGCATGAACGATCGCTATGATTTCTTCTTCCGCATTTTTGTCGATAATGAGATTGTATTTCATCGCCTCAAATCCTTACTGTTTTTTCATTTGCCGGAGAAAACAGAAAACAGCAACTGCTGTTGCCAATACACCGTACAGAAGAATCGGAAGAATGTGCAAAGCGGCAACATCAAAATTTCCGTTAAACAGCGCTTTTCCCATTTCTGCTGCATGGACAAACGGAAGTGCATTGGCAATCTTTTCAAAAATTCCTCCCACAAGCTTCAAATCAAACCATACACCGGAAAGCCATGCGGAAAGATTTGTCAACAATGCGCCGCAAATACCGCCAACTTGCTTAACGCCTAAAATACTTCCGCACAAAAGACCCATAGCAATATTGAAAATTGCCATAGGAATAATTCCAATGATTGCAAAAATAACATTTGCGCTGACAGTCAGCCCCAAGGGTATCGCAAACAGATAGCAGAAAACTGTCTGTCCGACAGCAATTGGCAAAAGCGGAAGCATATACCCTATAATAAAGTCAAATACCGTAAGGGGGGTCGCATACAATCTCTGCAGGAGTGCACTCTCCCGGTCTTTAGCGACCAGTGTTGCAGAAAAAAGTGTCATGAAGGACAGGCCGAATACGGTAATGCCCGGAGTCAGTGTGGTGATTTCAAACAGACTCACCGGAATATTTGCCTGAAGGGCACTGAGTAGCAACAGCAATACCAATGGAAAACCCAGCCCAAATCCAAGATTGATCGGATCACGCAGTATTTCTTTTGTACATCTTTTGGCAAAAGTTTTCATTTTCATACCGCACCCTCCTTCACAATAGAAACGAAAGCGGTTTCAAAATCGTTGGTTCCAGCCAGTTTGTTCAATTCTTCAGCCGTTCCTGCCGCAAGGAGCCTGCCGCTTTTCATGATACCTATTCTGTCTGAAAGCGCCTCTGCTTCTTCCATGTAATGTGTTGTCAGGATAATGGTTACTTCTCCTTTCAATGAACGAATCACTTCCCACAGGTCGTGCCTTGCAATAACATCCAGACCAAGGGTGGGCTCGTCCAGGAATAGAATCTGCGGTTCGCTTATCAGTGCCATGGCAATGCTTACCCGACGCTGCCAGCCACCGGATAGTTTGCCGGCTTTTCTCTTCAAAACTGTATCCAAAGCAAACATCCCGGAAAGTTCCTTGATTTTTGTTTGCGTCTTTTCTTTTGTAAACCCATGGATTCCACAGATCAGCTCCAGGTTCTCCTCCGCTGAAAGGTTTGGGGCAACCGCGGTCTCCTGAGGAGATACGCCAATCAGCCGTTTTACCTGTTCCGGTTCCTTTGCAATGCTGTATCCGCCTACAACCGCATCCCCTGCTGTAGGTTTTGTCAAGCAGGAAAGCATTTTGATAGCGGTGGTCTTTCCTGCGCCGTTAACGCCCAGCAGGGAAAACAATTCACCACGCTGGATTTCCAGATTAAGTTTATCCACAGCAGTCAGATTCTTATACCGCTTGACAAGTTCCGTTGTTTTTATTTCCAGCATCTGCCCGACCTCCATTCTGCTTTGCTTTCGAGTACCATCATAGCAAATAAAAACGAGAAAATGCTGTTTCTTGTCTGTTCGGTAGTTTGCGGTGTCTCATCGGTTATCAAAAGCGGAAATACGATCCGCTGAATAATACTTTTGCACCCAACAGCAGAATCAGAGGTTCAATGCACATAATAATCCCAACCGGCAAATATGGGAGCGTTTGCCCGCCGCATCGTGATCAAGTGTAAAGAAAAGGACTGAAACCTTGCAATAAAGTTTCAGTCCTTTGGTGGTCGGGGCGACGGGATTTGAACCCACGGCCTTTTGGTCCCGAACCAAACGCGCTACCAAGCTGCGCTACGCCCCGAAACAAATGGAGCCAACGAGGGGACTCGAACCCCTGACCTGCTGATTACGAATCAGCTGCTCTACCGACTGAGCCACGTTGGCATCCCCGGGTTTATCCGGCCACAACATGGGATTATAACATAAATCCCATATCGTGTCCATCCGAATCAATAAAGTTTTGCAAGCGAACGGAGACTCCTGAGTTCCTCTGCGGAGGCAATATGAACAATGGAAAAATCATGGATATGCATGGAAGGATCCTGCTCTATCCATATGGAACGGCCTTTTTCCTTTGGCAATATCGGAGAGGCTTCAGTGGTGTTTTCGTAAATAAGCTGAGCAATATCCGGATGCACCTTGATAAGATATCCGGGGTGGTTTTCCGTAGCCAGGCAGCGCATCAGCTTTTTACGAACCTTAAGAAGAACGGTTTCTTCCGTCATTACTCTTCCTGTGCCGCCGCAATAAGGACAGGTGGTTTCAAGGGTATTGCTTATACACTTGCGGGATTTTTTGCGTGTCATCTCGATAAGGCCAAGCTGGGTAATTCCCAAAACGTTTGACTTGGTCCTGTCCTTGCGAAGCTCTGCGCGAAGCGTTTCCAGTACCCTTTCCTTATCCGCAATCTCATCCATATCAATAAAGTCTATTATGATGATTCCGCTGATATCACGCAGTCTCAGCTGGCGGGCTATCTCCTTAGCCGCCTCGCAGTTTGTGGCGGTAATAGTTTCCTGCAAATTGTCCGTATTCCCAACATACTTGCCGGTATTTACATCAATGGTGGTAAGGGCCTCGGTTTGGTCAATGATTATGTATGCGCCGTTTTTCATCCAGACCTTACGGGAAAGTGCCTTGTCTATAACCGAATCAAGGTTAAGCTCATCAACCCTGTCCGGAAGGGTATCCTGCAGCACAACACGCTCCTGCAGCGCAGGTGAAAGTATGCCTGCAACAACCTTGACCTTTTCATAGAATTCACGGTCGTTTATGGTAAGCCTGTCGATATCCGGCGTAAACAGATCGCGTATGGTTCGGAAAACCAGAGGCTCCTCGGCGTGAATAAGCCGGGGCGCGGTCAGCATCTGGCACTTTTTCTGTATTCTTTCCCACATGCGGGTAAGAAATGCCATATCCGCTTCGAATTCTTCAATGCTCTTATCCAGCGCAGCAGTGCGAACGATAACGCCCATATTTTCGGGTTTTACCTTTGCTATGGTTTCCTTCAGGCGGGAGCGCTCGCTTTCGTTTTCGATTCTTCTGGATACGCCTATGTAATTCACCATAGGCATAAGCACAAGGGTACGTCCCGGCAGGGTGATATGGGTGGTAACGCGAACACCCTTATTTCCTATGGGCTCCTTGATTACCTGCACCATTATCTCCTGGCCCGGCTTTACGATATCTTTTATATTGGGTGTTTCGGTGGGAACGTCCGCGCAGGAATCGCCAAACTGAAACTCACCGTCGTCCAGCTTTATATCTCCTGCGTACAGGAATGCATTGCGCTCAAGGCCAACGTCAACAAAGGCTGCCTGCATGCCCGGAAGCACGTTCTGCACCCTGCCTTTATAAATATTGCCCACCAGACGTTCCTTGCCCCGCTGTTCGATGTATATCTCGCTGGGGGCGCCATTTTCAAGAAGCACGGTTCTTGTCTGGTATGGATTGATGTCTACTACGATTTCCTTGTCCATAAAGGACCTCCGGTAAAACAGCTTTATGCCTGAATTGGATATCCTTCGGGGGCCTTCGGCATAAAAGCTCCGTCCGTGGAATATATGGTCTCCCTGTGGAGAGCAAAGGTAAAGTCGCGGCCAAGTATATCCTTGAGCGCACCGAGAAGCAGGTCGGCATTGAGCCCGCCTGCAGCATCCAGCCTGCCTGCAAGGGCAAGAGTACATTCACAGCCCCTTGCTTCGGTAAGCTGCATCTTATATACCATGGGCCTTATGTCCACATTCTTCATGCCGGCCTTGGTTTTTTTCATCACAACTATGCTGTCGATGAGCAGTTTTTCTATTGCATTGCTTATATCATCTGCATCCACTGCCTCTGCAAACCGTAAAATCACGGTATACTCGGCCGCCGCCATCACGGCGGAAAGAGAAGGATACTTTTCTTCGATGCAAAAAGCCTCGAGAATACCGAATCCTCTGGGTAAAGCAGCATTGATGCGGGAAATGAATTCTTCGTGGTCCATTTCCTTATCCATCTTAATATCCAGCCATTCGCCCGAACTTGTGGCACCTACGGTGAGAGCGGTTGCAAAGGACAGCTGTTGATGGGGATTAAAGCCATTGGAATAAGCTACCGGTATATCCGCCCTGCGGAATGCTCTCTGGAACAGCCGCTGAACATCCAGATGGGATACAAAACGCACAGAATCTTCTTTTTTAAATCTTGCAATAATCCGCACATTTACCTCCAAAGCATCCGTTGCAGCCCTTGCGGCAGTCACGGGTACAGGTTTCATTCAGGGCATTGTAATATTCCCGCTTAAGGTAATCCTTGGTAACCAGCATGTCCACATGATCCCAGGGCAGCGTCTCATCAAGATCGCGCTCCCTGTTTGCATAGTATGCAGGATCCACTTTTGCCTCTGCGAAGGATTCGTCCCAAATATCAAGCTTAAAGTGCTCATCCCAGGAGTCAAACCTGGCACCTTTGCTGTAAGCCTTTTCGATAACATCAGCAATGCGCCTGTCGCCCCTTGCCATAACAGCTTCAAGCACGCTGATATCAGGCTCATGGTAGGCATATTCCACGCCGCGAAGGCCGCGCAGGGCATCCTTAAGAAGATGCTGCTTGCGGATAATCTCTTCCTTGGTATTCTGGGGAGCCCACTGGAAGGGCGTGAAGGGCTTGGGAACGAAGGAAGATACACTGACGGTAATACGCAGTCCCTTCCCCCTCTTTTCCTTGGGAACGGAATAATAAACCGCGGAAACCTTGCGGGCTAGATCAGCTATGCCAAGAAGGTCCTCGTCGGTTTCGGTGGGCAGGCCCAGCATAAAATACAGTTTTACACCGGTCCAGCCGGATTCAAATGCATCCTTCATGTTGCGGAGCAGGTCTTCCTCGGTAACGCCCTTGTTGATAACGTCCCTGAGGCGCTGAGTGCCTGCTTCGGGGGCAAAGGTAAGCCCCGCCTTACGTACAGACTGCATCTGTTCCATATCTTCCTTGAGGAATGCATCTATTCTCAGGGAAGGCAGTGATATGGATACACGCTTGTCACGATAGGTATTGATTATATCCGGAACAAGCTGATGTATCTCGGAGTAATCGCCGGAGCTGAGAGAAAACAGAGATACTTCATCATATCCGGTGCAGGAAAGCATATCCTCCGCCTGTTTCAGGAGGGTTTCTCTCTTGCGCTCGCGAACAGGGCGATAGATAAATCCCGCCTGACAGAAACGGCATCCGCGGGTACAGCCGCGGAACAACTCTATCGCAATACGGTCATGAACTATGGAAAGATAAGGCACTATGGGCTTGCCAAGATACTTGGCCGCATCCAGATCCTTAACCACCCTGCGCTCCGCCATATCTGGTGCCTGCGGCTCGGTTTTGTCCATGGATACGAAATCACCCTTGTCATTGTAAACGGGAGTATAGAACCCAGGAATATATACGCCCTTTATTTTGGACATAGCAAGCAGCGTCTCTTTTTTAGAGGCGCCCTTTGCCTTGGTTTCTTTATACACGTCTACCAATTCACCGATAAGCTCCTCGCCATCGCCTATCATAAACAGGTCAATAAAGGGAGCAATAGGTTCGGGATTGCAGGCACAGGGGCCGCCGCATACTATAAGCGGCATATCCTCACCGCGGTTTTCAGCCCGCAGAGGAATATCTGCAAGCTCCAGCATGGTGAGTATATTTGTATAGCACATCTCATAAAGCAGAGAAAATCCTACAATATGAAAATCCTTAAGAGGACGGAAATTTTCAAGAGAATATGTGGGAATATTATTCTCCCTCATCTTCTGTTCCATATCCGGCCAAGGAGCAAAAGCGCGCTCGCATACGGTATCCTCACGGCTGTTGAGCACGTTGTAGAGGATACGTGAACCCAGATGGGACATACCAATTTCGTATACATCAGGGAAGCACAGAGCAAAACGCACCTGTGCATCGGTCTTTTCGGTGGAATTCAGCTCTCCGCCCACATAACGGGCAGGCTTTTCCACTTTGTCCAAAAAAGTATTCAGCTTGTCCTTAATCAAAAATATACCTCCAATCCACAGGGCAGCTATACCCCGCAGATATATCCTTTCACAACTGATATTGTAGCATCATTATTTACTACGGTCAATGAAAGGGATAACATCCCCAAGAGTTGTTCCGCTTCCGTGTTTTGCAGCCAACTCTGTCAGCAAAACACCATCCACCCTCGCAATCTCATGCAAATTGTCATCCAAGATGCAGAATACAGCATATCCTACGTGATTATAGGAAAGAGCGATACGAATCGACACATCTTTCCTTAATGCAATATGTCTTACGTTTATTCCCCTTCCGGATGCAGCGCACTGCATATTTTTCATATGGGATAATACGCTGCCTCCCCGCTCATTTAATGCAATAATTGCTTCGCTCAATAAAAAAATCGAAAATGTTATGAGCGTAATGTTATTTACGGTATAGCCCAATATGCCCATCAAAACCGCTAAGCCAAACCCTGAAAATGCTCTGATGCTCCGTCCTGCCGTTATCCCCGCCATATTTAAAAAAGCCTTTACAGCCCGTCCTCCATCCAAAGGATAAACAGGCAAAAGATTTGTCACAGCAATATACATATTTGCCTTGGCAAATTCATCCGCCATTGGAATAGCTCTGCAGCCCATACAGCATATCAGACTGCAAACAGGACCGCCCAAAGCTATTATCAGTTCATCCCATGGACTGTTCATTGCAATGATTTCCATTCTGCAGCCATATGGCAGCAGATCCAACGAAATCACCCTGCATCCCAGCATGACAGCCATTACATAATGGGCACACTCATGCAGCATCAACGCCCCCATATAAGTTAAAAATACTTCCGTATTCTCCGAAACAATCGACAATACACATAAAATTATAAACAACGGACTGCATCTGATAAAGCCGCCGAAAAGATTAAGCTTCATGCCGGATTTGCATTGTTCATATCAAAATACTCCGTCGGATCCATGGGCCGGCCGCTTTTTATCACTTTGATTTCCACAGATTCAATGGATTTAAAAAGTGTATCCCCTGCCTTTATCGGCTGACCTTCCTCCACAACACTTTCTCCGCAAGCTGACAAGCACAGCACAACGTCTCCATCCATGGATAACTCCAGGTTTGTTATTTCGTTATCTGCGCTTACGTTTTTTATAGTTCCGTCTGCCGGTGAAGCCAATGCTTTTCCCGCAATGCCGTTTATAGTCATTTCAGTTTTTTCCTCATTCAGCTGCCATGAATCATATTCCGTATCTATACGCAGCTTCGCATCTGAGGAAAACACCTGAATCATACCCGGCAGCTCCACAAAGCGCAGTTTACCAAGATAATCCCCGCCTATATCCTCTGTGCCTTTGGCAATATCCGACGAAACCTCAAGCAATGTCTGCTTGCTTCCCATAAAATCAGACAACAGTACGAGTCCTGCCAATAGAATGCAAATCCCCATCTTTGCCAGCATGGAAACGCCATTGTCTTTTTTGTTTGCATATGGTTTTCGCGAATATGTGCGTGCAAAATACCGATGTGTATACTTGCGCCTTTCCCTGCCGTACAGTCGGGATTCAAATCCGCCGTGGTGCATGCTGTCTGCCATAAAAATACCCCCTTCCGTCACAAAAGAAATATATGTGACACAAGGGGGAACAATACTATTCAATTATGCTTTGGCATTAATGTTTCTTTGCCGGCTGCCGCATCCATACGTTTTCAACAATGCCCACGCCTATCATATTGGTCAGCAGGTTGGAACCTCCATAGCTTATGAATGGCAGCGGTATGCCGGTAACAGGCATAAGGCCTATTGTCATGCCGATATTTTCAAATACGTGGGCAGTAAGCATGCCGGTAACGCCGATAACGAGGCATGCGCCAAAGTTATCCTTGGATTTAATGGCAATATACACCCATCTGAATATCAGCGCAAAGAACAACAGTATCAGCACCGTGCCGCCAATAAAGCCCAGGCCCTCAACAATGCCGGCGAAAATAAAGTCGGTATGTCTTTCAGGCACAAAGCGAAGCTGTGCAAGGGTTCCCTCGGTAAAATAGCCTTTGCCCCAAAGCTGACCGGAACCTATGGCAATCTTGGACTGGGCAACATTGTAGCCTGCGCCCTGAAGATCCAGCTCGGGATTAAGAAATACCTGTATACGGAACTGCTGATATTCAGACATCAGGAAGAAATACGCAAGGGGTAATCCGGCTGCCACCAATCCGGCTGCTGTAGCAATATATCCCCACGACACCTTACCGATAAAGTATATGAACACCAATATGCAGATGTATACAAAGGCCGTTCCAAAGTCAGGCTGCATCATTACCAGCACCGTTGGAATAGCACATAGCATAGTGGTTTTTATAATATACGCAAAGCCGCCAAATCGGCCCTCTTTATCCATGCAATCGGAAACATATTTGGATAAAGCAATGATAATACAAATTTTGCACAGTTCGCCGGGCTGCAGCGCTCTGTCTATAAAGTCAAACTTGAACCAGCCCGTAATACCCTTTACCTTATCTGTTGCAAATATGATTACCAGCAGCAGCAAACAGCCCACATAGGCATATTTGATCAGATAGCGGAATGTCTTATAGTCAATTACAAGAAATACAAGAAGCGCCGCCAAACCAATCAGAAAGTTAACTATCTGCTTTTCAACGTAATAAAGATTCAGCTTATCCTTAAAGTCAGTCAGCGAAACCTCCGTTCCGTCAAATGGATCTGCCATAATACTGGATATGCTTAACAGCCCTATTGCAAACAGGGCCAGCACCAGCAGTATGGTGATCCAGTCTATTCGTTTTAAAAGGCTGCTGTCAAACATGGTTTAGTCTAAATTAAAAAGCTCCTTCACTTCGTTGTAAATGGTAAGATACTTGTCAATTGTATCCGCATATGCGATAGGGCGATTTACAGTAACGGTTTCTGCGGTGCCCTCGCCAAGCAGCAGCCTGTCCAGCATCATGGTTGCGGTTGCAGCCGCTTCGTAGTATGGTTCTATGCACAGGGCATATATATCGTTATCATTGAACAATGCAAGATTTTCATCACTCAGCCCGCAACCGAATGCAGTTATGGATATCTGCTTGAGCAATCCGGGGTTTGGCGTGGGATCTGCCGATGGCACAAGTTCAGGCGTGGGAGTCGGCGTGGGCTTGGCCTTATTCTTCTCCTGCTCCTTCTCCATCTCTTTAAAAAGAGAAATCGCCTTGCTTCTGGCCTTTACGGCTATGGAAGCAGCATCTATATCGCAGGCATAAAGTCCCTTGATATCTCTGTTGTTCAGTATGAAGTTTGCAAGTTCATCAATTGCTGCTTCATCACCGCTTCCGGGCGTGCGGGAAAAAGAAACCGTAACAAACTGAGGATAATATTCCCTGACAGCTTTATCAAACTCTGCAAAGCATTCCGCAGGATTGTATCCGTAAACCAGAATTCTTCCGGATTTAAGGCTTCTTTCTGTCATGCGCTCCGCAATTCCGCGGGCAAGCTCTTCGATATATTCGCCTGTATCGGCTATAACGTTGACATCTGCGCTGCCTGTTTCGCAGGCATAATAAGGGGATACCACATACATCCCGGCCTGCGATGCTTCGGCTATTGCCGCAGCATAGTCTCCGGGGATAAGCAAGCCTGCACAGCCGTCCTGCTTCGCCTCAGCTACTGCAGCGGATGCATCACCGGTTATGCGATACAGCTTTGCGGGATATCCGAGATTTTCCGCTGTGCGGAGGAAACCATGCATCATCATGTATGCGCCCATGCTGCCGTCATCTTCAATGGCAAAGCCCATAAGCCGCATAGCGGATGAAGAATGCGTCATTTCCGCTGCCGAGACTTCAACCTGCTGCTCCTCTGCTACGAATACCTGAGCCGGTTTATCACCACAGGCAGAAAGCAGCATCAGCAGAACCATAATTATAGGCAAAATCCTTTTCACAGGCATACCTCCGGATTGGTATATGGTCATTTTACAACAAATCCTGCCTACGGTCATCCAAGCGCCATATTTGTTTACAGAATTTTAGATAATACAGCACATTTGCCTTGATTTTCAATTTAATATTATAGCACATAATTTTCAGCCATGGGCATAAATTTACCTGTGAGGTGGATTTTGTTGCTGAGAATAAAAAAAGTTTATTTGATGATTATATGCTGTATAGGCGCTGCGGCAGCCGCCGTATTGGTTTGCTGCATTTGCGGTTTTGGCCATCTTCACGTGAGAGTTGTTGATGCATATACCCTCATGCCCATCCAAAACGCGAAGGTTATAATCCCCGATACAGGCAAAATGTTAATGTCCGACAGCAGCGGCAGCTGCATTTTTACAGGAATACCCATACGAAAAAACAACCTTCATAATAAACTCGTTCGGCAAAACTGGGGTGAATGCACCATCATATCCTTATATGACGGATACCGCCCGACAGTAATTTTCAACACACGGGTAGATAAAAACATCATGCGGAGCGGCCCTACAGTTTACATGTTTCCTGAGGAGCTGGATGACATTGAGATTGCCGCAATAGTAGAATCCCCTGATAACAAATGGATCAGCCGATTGGTTGAAAAATATTCTGGATAATATGATATAATAGCTCCTATGGAAGCTATTAAGAATAAACCAACCGGAAAAACACTGCTGAAAAAACTGCCCTGGCTGCTGCTGATTCCTTTGGGATTTATCCTGCCAAAGCTCGCCGCAGCAAATCCATGGGCTGTTGAGCATCTGTTCAGCCGCGGAGCCTATCCCGCAGTAAGCCGCGCCATAAGCTCGGTTACAGGACTTATCGGCTGCTCCTGCGCAGAATTTTTTGTTTGCGGTGTTATTATATGCGTACTGCTTCTGCTGATACGCAATATTGTTATGCTCATCAGGAGAAAGCATACTCTCCTGCGCTTTGTATCTTTTATGATGTCTCTGTGCATATTCGCCGGGGTTATGCTGAATCTGTTTTATATGCTGTGGGGCTTTAACTATTCCCGTCCTACGCTGTATCAGCTGATGGAGCTGGAAGTGAAAAAACGCCCGGATACCGAGCTGCAGCAGCTATGCTTTGACCTTGCAGAAAGGGCCAGCGAACTCCGGGAGAAGGTTACGCAGGATGAAAACGGCGTATTCTTTTTTGCAGATTATCGCAAGTATTTTGATAAAATACCCGCTGCATACCAGGCGCTGGGCAAAGAAGACAAGCTGTTCTCAGCCCCTGCCGCCGTTGCAAAAGGCGTAAACGCATCCGAAGGCATGTCGTGGGCAGGTATATCCGGCATATACATTCCATATACCGCAGAGCCCAATGTAAACGTACATCAGCCTCCGCTGCTTATGCTGTCTGCCGCCGCCCATGAAACCGCCCATTATATGGGCTTTGCCCGTGAAGATGAGGCGAACTTTATAGCATACCTTGCCTGCACATACTCGGATGATCCCGCCATAGAATATTCCGGCGTAATGCTGGCGCTGATAAACTGCGGCAACAAGCTGTACAGAAGCGACGCAAATAAATTTGCGCCGCTGCGGGAAATGTACAGCGACGCAATGGTTCGTGATCTTTCTGCTTATAATGCATATTGGGACAATTACGAAGGCCAGGTTGAACAAGCCTTCGATAATCTGAATGACAATTATCTTAAATTCAACCAGCAGCAGGAGGGCGTAAAAAGCTACGGCATGATGGTTGATTTGATGCTGGCATATTACTATCGCTAATATCCCAGCTTTACGGCCTTGGTAAGCACTTTTCCTGCCAGAGGTGCAGCATAGCTGCCGCCGCCGCCTGCCTGCTCAAGAATCACGGTAACGGCCAGAGGATGCTCTCCATCCAGAATAAACCCGGTAAACCACGCATGAGTTTTTACCGCCTTATCCGAAGAGATTTCTGCGGTGCCGGTTTTTCCGCCCACCACAAGGCCATCCACGGCAGCCTTAGTACCGGTTCCCCGCTCAACCACCTGAATCATCGCTTCCTGAATAAACTCAGCTTCTGCGGCCGTGAGCACCGTTTTATAGGTACTGCTCGGGGCCGTATATTTTACCCTGTTGTTGCTGTCAGCCACCTTATAAAGCAGCCTGGGCTCCATCATAACGCCGTCGTTTGCAATGGCTGCGGTAAGCATGCAGGTCTGCATGGGCGTCATGATATCGCGGTACTGGCCCACACCGGACCAGGCAACATTCAGCTCAGTATCTCCCTTTTCAAAGCTGCTGCCATACAGCATTATGTCATCAAAGAGAAACTCATCGCCTATACCAAGCTCCTTCGCCACCTTGGCAAGCTTTGCAGGGCCTATTTCCATAGCAAGCTTTGCAAATGTGGTATTGCACGAAGAAGCAAAGGCCTGAAAAATATCTATCTCGCCATGATACTCGCTGTGATAGTCCCGGACGATACTGTAAAGTTCGCTGGCGGCAGGCTCAGCGCCGATATCCTCTGCCCCTTCCTGCTCCCGGTCGTAGTCCCTTTCCTCATCATCCCGTATAAAGTCTTCATCATTCACCCGAATATCCGGCAGGTACTTTCCGCTTTCCCTGTCAAATACCAATGCGCCGTCGCAATTAAATGTACGGTTCTGAACGCCCGGTACATAACGCAGTGCAGCAATCATTGTAACTATCTTAAAAGTAGAGCCGGGGGTATATCTTCCCATGGTTGCCCGGTTTACCATTGCGCTTGCAGCAAGCTCCTTACTGCCGTCAATGTAATCTTCCATATAGTTTGGATCAAATGTGGGCTGGCTGACAGAGGCAAGTATCTCGCCGGTCTTATAGTTCATCAGCACCACAGAACCCCAGTAGTCATCCATAAGGTCGTATGCATATTCGCAAAGATCCGCATCTATTGTAAGCAGCACTGTGGAGCCAACCCTCTGCTGAGTGCCTATCAGCTGCTCAAATTCATCTGCAAGGCCCTGATCAAAGCCCAGCAGGTACTTTGCAAACATGGATTCAGCACCTATGGTCTGTCCGTAAACATCACCCACAACATGGCACATTGAACGGCGAAGTTCCTTTACACCCACATACTGCCGCTGACCTTCATCATCTGTATACGCAAGACGCAGTCCGGTCCTGTCCAGCAGCATACCCGCAGCAATGGAATCCTTCTGGCTGGAAACACGGGTATTGTACGGGCTTGAAAACCACCTGTTGCCGTATGCACTGACTATATAGCCAAGGTACACGCTAAGCACCACAAACATGGCGCAGAACAGCGCGAGCATGGCTTTTATATGCTTTCTGGTGCTGTCCTTTCTCATTGTGCGTACTCCTCGCTTGCTTCGTCTATTGCGTCTTCCAGCATTTCTCCGTTTTTGATGGAAACGCCCTCCAATATGCCAAGCAGCATCATGGTGGATATCATAGAGCTGCCGCCATAGCTTACAAAGGGCAAAGTAATTCCTGTAAGAGGAATAAGCTTAATAACGCCGCCGATTATAATGAAGCTCTGCAGTGTAATAAGCACAGTACAGCCAAAGGCAACAAGCATAAGATACCTTGTGCGTGCATTAAGGGCAATCAATGCACCGCGAATAATAAACACGAGATACAAAGCGATTACCGCAATGCCGAAGATTATGCCGAATTCTTCACATATGACCGCAAAGATATAATCCGTATTATAAGCAGGAATTGACTTTGGCATGCCTTTGGTAAGGCCAAGGCCCATCACGCCGCCGGATGCAATAGCCATGAGGCCCTGGGCTACCTGATATCCGCTGGTGGAATATGTTGCCCATGGATTCTGCCATATTGCAACTCTCGCCCTTACATGGTCAAAGAGATGATAACTTGCTGCTGCACCTACCGCTC
>JAZNUG010000076.1:0-2623 GCA_045592165.1 Clostridia bacterium
AAGAAATGTCTTTATATGCCATGCGGCAATATTGAAGAGGTATTATGACAAACACAAAAACAAAAAAACAGCATTATGTACCGCAGTGTTACCTTAAAACATGGTGTTTTTCAGATAAAGATCAGGTTTATGTTTACGATAAGGTTGCTGATTCAGTACGAATCAATAATGTTAAAGATGTAGCAGCGGAACGGTATTTCTATGATATAAACCCTTATGACTTGCTTACTGAAGGCCAAATTGCCCAATTGCATGAGCAAGGATTTAACTGGGATACAAATAAAAAATCGCAAATAATTGAGCACGCCTTTGCAGATGAAATAGAAAATCCCTTTTCTGATGTTTTGAAGGGGATTATTGAAACAGCTGTATCAGCTACACCGTGGTATATAAAAAACTGTTTTTTATGGATGAGAACAAAAAATATGAGTTTTCCGCTTACTTGACAATGCAATTTTTGCGAACCAAGCATATAAGAAGCAGATTTTTAGATTCCGCGGATTGCCTTACTCAAATGCTATCTGACATGGGAGCCTCTGACTATTCAATTGAAAAGTATAGTGTGTCAAAAGAGAAAGCACAAAATCTGCATATTAAAATGCTTTTAAATGTTCCGGAACTCATTAAAACCACAAATTTGTTTTATAGACTGACATGGTTACTTGGTATTAATAGAACGGATACCAAGTTGCTGACAACTGATAATCCGATAGGGACTCACAGACATATAAACCACCCGATTATGACTATGAATGGGCTTGCGTCGAAAGGTGTTGAAGTTTTCTATCCCATATCACCAAACTTGATTTTGATTATGTTTGATGGAACATATCATAAAGAAGTGGAACCATATGATAGGTGGTATATAGAACTTACTGATAGCTCGAATATTGACTATTATAATTCACTGCTGGCAATGAGGGCTGATAGGATGATTTTTTCGTGTGATAATAACTTTGCAATTTTAGACGAAATGAAGAGCAAAAATCCGGATATATTCAGGCCGGCAAGAGGACAACTGAAATGGGGCGATAAAGTTTATTATCCACGCAAAAGATAAAATGCCAAAACAGAAAAAGAGGGGGGACGCTTCCTCTTTTTCTGTCTTGTCTGTAATTTGTGATCATGTATTAATATGGGTTTACCACCCACCTTGCAAAGGCGAAGTGTTCCTGCCAGTAATCGGTTTCGCAGCTGCGCTTTTCTATTTTGCCTGTGGAAGCGGAGGCATCTACCCTCTTGCCGTCGCCGATATAAATGCCTGCGTGCTGCATTTTCTCTGTGTAATCACCGTGGAAGAACAGTATGTCGCCGGGCACAATGTAAGCCTTATCGGTTATCTTCTGCCAGTTTGCGTTATTGGTATATTCCTGACAGGTTTTCCACATAAACGCCCGCCTGTGTGACCACATAGTACACAAGTCCCGAAGAATCAAAGGCATCCGGGCCGTATGTGTCTACCTTGTAAGGCTTGCCCACGAGGTTTTTCGCCCTGGCTGCTATAGAGTTGGGAGCGCCATTGATCTGGAAGGTACGCATCCATTTTTCGTAGTCGTAGTCGGTCTGATACAGCTGCTATTCGCCCTTTATCTTTTTCGCATTGAGGAAACGGAACATCAGCACCACGTCGGAATTGTTGTACTGTATCTGCACGCTGTATATGGTGGTCACATATGGTATGGAATCCTCCAGACCCTTTTCATACCGCCGGGATGTATCCGTCTGCAGTTCATGCTTGCTCCTGGCATATACTACTATCCTTTCTATACCGGATGAAACAGCACACACCAGAATACAGCCCCGGTGCCTTCGTCAAGGCAGTATCATGTACCCATCTCCATTTCATCATTGTGCAGTATGGTATTCTGTGGAGCAGCGAGCCCAACCAAAGCTGTAAATAATACAGCTGTGCATTAAGCCTTCAAACGTTTTGCCCACTTCTTAAGGGCAAAAGGAACCGCAATGATCCCAATGCAGAACGGCACACTGATCAACAGGTAAGGCGACCAAATAATCTTACCGAATATGTTGAATGTATTGGTTCGGAAAATATCTGTGGAACTACCCACCAAGGGCAGCAGATCCAAAGCTTTTTGCAAACCATATGGAAGATATTCCACCACCATCATGGGGCCATATACTGCGGCGAGGCTTGCGATCAGGGCAAGAACATTGCTTTTTACACTGGCGGAAATGAGCATGACCACACCTGCAAATCCCAAAGAGCCCAGGAGTGCAAATGCATATTGATACAGCTCCGCTTGAAGCATGGTTATGGGAGCAATACTCAGCATCTTGATATTCTGTATGGGCATATCATGGCCAGTCGTACCCATAAAAAACAGCTGAGCCAATATCATTCCTGCAGCAAGGAGCGTAAACAGTTCAATTGCAAAGCAGAACCCGGTGCATACCTTTGCCATGCCGATTTTTTGCCATCCGTTGCGGGTGGTCAGCAGCAGCGGTTTTGTATTGTCGTGCCATTCCCCTGCAAACAGTCCCGAAAGAACAATGGCAATAAATAACGCCATGACGGTACCAAGATCAGCGGTCATGCTTCCGAGAAGCTGTGACCAGCCGTTTGTCCATTGGTAAGCAAAAGGCTTTTCCACCTGTTGCTCCA
>JAZNUG010000077.1:0-36280 GCA_045592165.1 Clostridia bacterium
GGTAACGGCAGCGGGCGGTTCTGTTTCAACAGGACCGTTATCGGGCAGAATGCCAACGCGGTTCACTATGGAATCGCTGAAATATATGCCAAGGCCGCCGCTTACAAGGGCTACCACCAGCAGGCAGGCAATCAGCTGACCTATGGTTACTCCCTTCTTTTTCTTTCCATTATCATAACCTCCGTCGGAGCTGTAGCTGTAGTTGCCGGAATTATTATTGTACCAGTTGTTGTTTTCCATTGGGTAAAAGCTCTCCTTTCCCACTTTATGTGTCAATATTAATATACAATTTTGAAGGGACTATATCAACATCGTGCCATTATTATGGTGAAAAGTGAAATAATTATGTCATGGGATATTTTATCCGTCTTTTTTGCACTGCGGCATGGCAAATTATACCATAAAATGCGGTGACAATATGATATAATACATATATGCAGATACACGACACAATACAGAACATAATATTCCGCAGCGACGATACGGGCTTTACCGTATTGGAGCTGATAGATGAGTCCGGCGATGAAATAACCGCCGTTGGCGGCATGCCTTCAGCTGCGGTGGGAGAGCGGATAGAGCTTGAGGGGGAATGGACAGAGCACCGTGCATACGGCGTGCAGTTCAAGGTAAAGGAATTTAAAACCCTTTCTCCCGCAACCCTTGCCGCGCTTACGGCTTACCTTTCCAGCGGCCTTATCAAGGGCATAGGCGAAAGCACCGCCCAGCACATAGTGGCCACATTCGGCATGGACACCCTTGACGTGCTGGAAAATCAGCCGGAGCGGCTTACCGAGGTTTACGGTATAGGCCGCGTAAGGGCGCATACCATAGCATCATCCTATATGGCCCAGAAGGATATGCGGGAAATAATGATGGGTCTGCAGCAGTACGGCATATCTGTAAATCAGGCAATGAAGCTGTATAAGATCTACGGTCCCCATTGCCTTGCAAGGGTGCAGGAAAATCCATATCGCCTTATTGAGGATGTGGAAGGAATCGGCTTTAAAACAGCAGATAAAATTGCCCAAAATGGCGGATTTTCCGCAGAATCCCCTTTCCGTCTGAGAGCGGGACTTAAATATACTCTCCAGTGGGCAAGGCAGGAAGGACATACCTATCTTCCCAGAGAAAAGCTTGTTCAGGTTGCGGCGGATATACTTGGCGCAGAGCTGTATCCCGTTGAAAAGGAACTGGATGAGCTGATAGTGGATGAAAACGTAATATACAGGATAGTTGATGGTGTGGATGCATGCTTCCTGCCATATATGTACCGTATGGAGCGGGAGTGCGCCGAGCGGCTGTCCTATCTTTGCATGCCGAAGGCGGCGAATCCCTTTTTCAATATCGGCAGCCAGATACAGCGCCTTGAGGAACAGCTTGGCGTATCCCTTGCAGAACAGCAGAAAAAGGCGGTGCATCTTGCCCTGTCCAAAGGCATGCTGGTAATAACCGGCGGACCCGGCACAGGCAAAACAACTATTCTGCAGTTTGTTATAACTCTTCTTGAAAAGCTGGGGGAAAGCTTTGAGCTGTGCGCCCCCACAGGCCGCGCCGCAAAGCGCATGACAGAAACCACAGGCTGCGAAGCACGTACCATACACCGGCTGCTGGAATATGCCTATGGGGAAAACGGGTTTTCCCGCAATCAGGATAATCCTATAGATGCGGATACCATAATAATCGACGAAATGAGCATGGTGGATGTGCAGCTCATGTGGGCGCTGCTTCGGGCAATACGCCCCGGCACAAGGCTCATAATGGTAGGCGATGCGGATCAGCTTCCTCCTGTCGGACCCGGCAATGTGCTGAGGGATATAATTGCCTCAGGCACTGTGCCCGTGGTGCGGCTTACGGATATTTTCCGTCAGGGTGGGCGCAGTGCAATAGTCACCAATGCCCATCGAATAAACAACGGCCAGCCGCCCATACTCCGCGGCGAGGAGGAATTCGGCTTCGAGGCCATAGATTCCGCTGAAAGCATAATACGCCGCCTGACAGCCCTTTGCTCAGGCAAGGTGAATATTCTGGGAGTGTCAGAGCCTCTCAAGGATATACAGGTCCTTTCTCCTATGAAAAAGGGCACCCTTGGCGTAAAGAATATAAACCTCAGGCTGCAGGAAGCGCTGAACCCTCCCATGCATAAAAAGCACGAGCGCCAGTATGGCGATACCGTATTCCGCGTGGGGGATAAGGTAATGCAGATAAAGAACGACTACCGCATGGGCTGGAAACGAAGCCGCCCCGGCAGGCCGGATGAACTGGGCGAAGGAGTGTACAACGGCGACCTTGGCACCATAATGGACATAGACCTGTACGAACAGACGGTTGAGGTGCTTTTTGACGATGAACGCACTGCACTGTATGAATTCAGCCAGCTGGAAGAGCTGGAGCTTGCCTACTGCATCTCCATACACAAGAGTCAGGGCAGCGAATTCCCCGTAGTTATTCTGCCCCTTGCAGGCGGCCCGCCAATGCTTATGACGAGAAACCTGCTGTACACCGCTGTTACCAGGGCAAGAAACCGCGTGCATATCCTGGGTCATGAGGAATGTCCTGCCCAGATGGTGGCAAACAGCCAGGTAAAGCGCAGATACAGCGCCCTTTGCGACCTTCTTAAAAAAGGAGGGCAGGAATGAAGCTGAAGGAGCTGTTTCTCAATGCCCTTTATCCTGAGGATGCGGCATGCTGTCTGTGCAATAGGGAAGCCGTGCTGAACAGCAATGGCATGTGCGAAAACTGTGCAGAGCTTGTATTGCCGGCTCCGCAGGTTTTTCTGAATGAGCCAGTGGATGAGGCTGCTGCGGGCATACTGTACAATGATGCGGCGGCAGATATGATACACCGCTTTAAGTATTACGGCTGCCGCTACCTTGGCAAAAGCCTTTCTTCTTTTATCACTTTGCCGGATAACTGGCAGGCGGATATGATAATACCTGTGCCGCTGCACAGCGCCAGATTAAAGGAGCGCGGCTACAATCAAAGCCTTATTCTTGCGGAACATCTTAGCATGAGATGCGGTGTTCCGGTAAAAGCTGATTTGCTCAAAAGAATAAGGAATACCCTCATGCAATCCCTTACATCCCGGGAGGAACGAAGGGAAAATGTAAAGGATGCATTCCGCGCATCAGACCGGTGTGCCGGCATGAGGATAATACTGGTGGATGACGTAATCACCACTGGAAGTACCGCGGAGGAATGCGTCAAGGCGCTGAAAGCCGCCGGAGCAGACAAAGTATATGTTATTGCCGCCTGCTATGCGGGAAGACAGGAGAGCTGAATGGAAAGATTCTGCCGTACGGAATTGGTTTTGGGCCACGAGGCCATGGAAAAGCTGAGCAAGGCTTCTGTTGCCGTGTTCGGAATCGGCGGCGTCGGCAGCTATGCCGCAGAGGCTCTTGTAAGGAGCGGTGTAGGCAGGCTTATGCTGGTGGATGATGATGTTGTTGCGGAGAGCAATATAAACCGTCAGCTGATAGCCCTCACTTCCACAGTTGGAAAACAGAAGGCCCTTGTGATGAAGGACAGGGCGCTGGATATCAATCCGAATGCAGAAATCGATGCAAGACCTGTTCGCTTTGATGAATCCACCTCAGACCTGTTTGATTTTACAGGGTACGATTACATAATCGATGCCATAGATTCCGTAACATCAAAGATATTGCTCATCGAAAGGGCGAAGGCCGCTGGCGTGCCCATAATTTGTTCAATGGGAACGGGAAATAAGCTTTATTCGGATAGCTTCTGCATTGATGATATAGCCAAAACCACAGTGTGCCCACTTGCCCGGGTAATGCGCCGGGAGCTGAAAAAGCGGGGCATAGAGGGTGTAAAGGTACTGTATTCCAAAGAGCCTGCAATAGCCCCTAAGGAAAATTCAGACGAAGAACTGCTTCCCGGCAAGCACAGGATAACAGGCAGCGTGGCTTTTGTTCCTTCGGTTGCTGGGTTGATGCTGGCAGGGGAAGTGATACGGCACATTGCCGGCGCGGAATAGGCGAAGGCTGTTCTGCGCATACTCAATAGGTGAATGACAAGGGGGATACCATTATGAAGCTTACAGTATTGGGCCGCCACGGTCCCTTTCCCGCGCCGGGAGGAGCCTGTTCCGGCTATCTGGTTCAGGCGGGGGAAACTGCTCTCGTGCTGGAGCTTGGCCCTGGCGCGCTGTCCAATCTCAGGAGGATATATCCCTATATAAATGTGGACGGCATACTGCTGAGCCATCTTCACAGCGACCATATGGGAGATATGCTGGTGCTGCGCTATGCCTTGCCCCAGCTGAAATTCGGCGGAGCGGATGTAAAAACTCCGTTGACGGTTATTGCCCCCGAAACTCCGGAAACCGAGTATCGCATGCTCGCTTCTTCCGGAGTGTTTGAAATGGTCAGCGCAAAGGCAGGGCAGAAGTTCCGTTTCGGCGATGTAACCGTAACCCTTTACGGCTCTTCACATACCGTTGAAACCTATGCCTTTGATATAGAATATAAAGGCAAGCGGATATTCTATACCGGTGATACAGGTATGCATCCGGGACTTGCGGAACAGTGCCGCGGGGCGGACATACTCCTTGCAGATGCCTGCTTCCTCAATGCGGAAAAGCCCGGAGAAAAGGCACAGCACCTTACTGCCGGCGAGGCGGGGCAGATTGCAAAGGCCGCAGAGGTGGGTCAGCTTATCTGCACCCATGTATGGGGCGGCAGGGAGAATACGGACCGTATGCTTGCGGAGGCGAGGGAACATTTTGCAAATTGCCTTATAGCAGAGGAAATGCACGAATATCACGTATAGCGTAAATACAGAAAGCGGCTTTAATGCCGCTTTTTGTATGCCGGGTTTTTCCATATTAATAAAGTCTTAAGGGTTTGCAGTGTTTTATGTTAATACATATTCTGCTATGCTTTACCTTATAACGGAGGTGATGGAATGTACAACATTCTTATATGCGACGACGAAAAGGACATACGCAGGGCATTGAGTATATATCTTGCAGGTGAGGGCTACGGCGTGCTTCAGGCGAAAAACGGCAGGGAGGCTGTGGATATAATCCGGCAGGAGGAGATCCATCTTGTGCTGATGGATATAATGATGCCGGTAATGGACGGCATGGCGGCCATTACCGCCATACGTCAGGAAAGCAATATTCCCGTGATACTGCTTACTGCCAAAGGCGAGGACATGGATAAGGTGGCAGGCCTTACGCTGGGGGCAGACGATTATGTTACAAAGCCCTTTAACCCAATCGAGGTATTGGCGAGAGTAAAGGCACAGCTTCGCCGTTATGCCTATCTTGGAGGCATGGGCCGCACGCCGAAGTCCATAAGGGTTGGGGATATAGAGCTGGACGATGAGGGCAAGAGCGTCACCCTCTGCGGAGAGGAAGTATCCCTTACCCCTACCGAATACGACATACTCAAGCTTCTTATGGAAAACCCCGGCAAGGTATTCTCTTCAAAGGAGATATACCGTCTCATATGGAAGGATAATCCAATAGGTGCGGAGGGAACCATTGCCGTGCATATACGCCATATCCGTGAAAAGCTGGAAATAGACCCCGGCAACCCGCGATACCTGAAGGTGGTATGGGGCAAGGGCTACAAACTGGAGGGAAAGCAAGATGAAAGGAAGTAAACTTACTCATAAATTCTGGGCAAGGGCAGCGGGGCTGGTGCTGTTTGCGGTGCTGTCTGCTGCGCTTGTGGTATGCGGTGCGGGCGTATTGTACTGCTATAATCAGGGCTGGTATACTGCGGGAGTCGATATGGATCTGCAAGGCTTACTGGCAGTTTTATTTGTTAACCGATATGACATAATAACCGCAGGGATCATAGCGGGAGTCGGCATAATTGTGCTGTTTCTCTTTCTGCTGTGCTCTGCCGCACATAAGGATGGGGAGGAGGGGTATGTGCTTATCCGTCAGGACCATATCCCCTTTGATATTTATCTGATACTTGCGGGTCTGCTGTGCATTGGTTCCCTTGTGCTGGGGCTTAACATTGCGGCTACCACAGGAGGATATGTGATAGAACTGGTGTTCGCTGCTCTTTGCATAGCCGTATCCGCAGGGGCGGCAATGGCAGCCTGCATGACCTTTGCCGCCCGCATAAAGACAAAGACGCTGTTCAGCAATACCATCATATGCCGCGTGATTGCATGGTTTGGCAGGCTGTTCAATCTGATGGGCATGAACCTTAAGGCCGCCTTCATCTTCCTTGGCTACCTGCTGCTCAATGCCATAGGAGCCGTGTATCTGTTTGAAAGCAGGTATTCCGGTTTTGCCTTCGCAATGCTTGCGTTTGGCAATTGCGCCGTGCTGTATGGCGTACTTGAATGTGTGTCCCAGATGAAAAAACTGAAAGCGGCCGCGGCGGCCATTGCAGAGGGTGATCTCAGCTACGAGACGGATACCTCCAGGCTCAGGTGGGAATTCAAGGAGCATGGCGAAAACCTCAACAGCGTTGGCCGGGGCATGGCAAGGGCGGTAAACGAACGGATGAGGAGCGAACGCTTTAAGACAGAGCTCATCACAAATGTCAGCCACGACCTTAAGACGCCTCTTACTTCCATTGTTACATACATTGACCTTTTGCAAAAGGAAGAAATACCCGGCGAACAGGCAAAGGAATATGTGGATACCATAGCACGGCAGAGCGCCAAGCTAAAAAAACTTACCGAAGACATTATCGACGCATCCAAGGCTTCATCCGGCGTAATAAGCGTGAACTTTGAGCGGGTGAATGTATCCGAACTTTTGCGCCAGTCTGCCGCGGAATACGGCGAGCGCATGTCTGCTGCGGGGATATCCCCGGTAATGACGGTTCCGGAGGAGGATATGTATATCACGGCCGATGGGCGGCTGCTGTGGCGTGTGATGGATAATCTGCTGTTGAATATATGCCGCCACGGCATGAGCGGAACAAGGGCGTATATCGGTGCGGAAAAACGGGAAGAAAGCACTGTGATAAGCTTTAAAAATATATCTGCAAAAGAGCTGAATATACATCCTGAAGAACTGCTTGAGCGGTTTATTCAGGGCGATGAGTCCAGAAATACCGAGGGCAGCGGGCTGGGATTATCAATAGCCCAGAGCCTTACAGAACTCATGAAGGGGGAAATGCATCTGCATCTCGATGGGGATCTGTTCAAAGTGGAACTGATATTTTCTGAAGGTTAGAGGCAAAAAATTTTTTTAAAAGCGGCTTTAATGCCGCTTTTTGTCATTTTATGATAGATTCATGTTGAAAAGGACGAGAAAACACAGTATCATGATTTTGTACATTTGGACTCCCGGTTTGGGTTGTATATTTTTCATATAGCGGTATTTATGAAGCGCTGCTGCAAAAGCAATCATATGAACTCAACAGGCCGTTGTTATGCTCCGGATATCCTGAGCATTATTTTTGTGCTTATTTTGTGCCTGTTTGTGCTTTGCGGCTGCGGTGGAACAGACAGGTATGTGGAGATAGTGGTTGCCGGAGGCGATGTGGTTATAACACCTGTGCCGGCGATGAATGAAGATACATACAGCCCTTCGAAGGCAGTAAGCGCACCGAGCGAGACAAACGAGGATGAAATACCGGCAGAAAACCTGTTGGATGAGCCTATTGAATCAATACAGTCAGGAACAGCGCCGAATATTATTGCCGCACCGGAACTTCCGCCGATTGTAATGCCAACTTATCCGTCTTTTGTAACCATAACGCCGGATCCGATATACACTGCTTTGCCAACCACGGCTCCTACGCCTGTACCTACTCCCACGCCTGCTCCTGTACCGACACCGGATCCGGAAAAGCTGATGCGGCAGGAACTGGATGACGTATATGGGGAATATGTGGAGGAATGGGAATTACTGTATAAGGAATACGAGGCAAAGTGCGCCGTTGTGCTGAGCAGCCTGGATTGCATGGGGCCGCTGTCGGATGATCCGGAGTATATTGAAGAATACAACAGGCTTACAAACCTGCTTGATATGTACGATGCGGAATTCATTGCAAATGTTGAGGAGCTGGATGCTGTATATTTTGCAAAGTATTCGGCGGTTTATGATAAATACGGTATGTAATATAAAAGCCCCGCGCAAGCGGGGCTTTTTGAATGAGCAAAATCAGTTGTCGTATCTTGTGGCGGCGTCCTTGAAATTCTGCCATTTTCCGCCCATGAAGCGGTGCATTTCTTCGGTGCAGTGCAGCCATTTGCCAACGCAGCGGCTTTCCGGATAAAATTCCATAAACTCGCCTTCAAAGAAGGTATAGAAGCGGGATACGTCGGTGCACATACCGTAGGTGGGAAGGATGGAACTGTCCATGTGCAGTTCCACTGTTTCGCCTCTGCGGGTGCCGCGGTAGGTTATGCCGGTAGAGTCAAGAGTGAGGGTACCTTCGCCCACTATCTCGGAGGTGGCCTGGTTTTTCAGCAGCTTGTATTTGGGCAGCATGCCAAGCTTTACTTTGCTTTCCAGTACAAAGCCGGGGAAGGATACCTCACGGGAAGATATTTTGCGCTCCCAGTCAAACCATGCGCGGGGAGTTTCAGGTATTACGCATTCATCGTCAAAGGGGATAAGGTCGTAGTATTCATTGAGTTCAGCGCCGTTGCCGCATTCGGTGCAGTATATGCGGTTGCCCTCGCCCATCATGGTGAATTCCCTGCGGCATTTGGGGCACATATACAGCAGATCATGCAGGCGCTTTGCCATTTCGCCGTGACCGTCGTATGCTACGCGGGCGGTTTTGTTCCATGCATAATCGTCCTGCTTGAGGGCCTCGTGAAGCATATCGGTCACTTCATCTTCGCTGAGAGCGGCAAGCTGCTCAGGGGTGAA
This sequence comes from Clostridia bacterium, assembly GCA_045592165.1. Taxonomy (GTDB): domain Bacteria; phylum Bacillota; class Clostridia; order Christensenellales; family CAG-138; genus SFEL01. Next base: position 8,822 of record JAZNUG010000077.1, read on the forward strand.
AAGCTGATCCACAGTAACCTTTACCTTGCCCCTGCGCTCGTCAAGGCAGTACTTGGTGTTGGTGAGATAGCCGCCCTGTATATGGCACATGAGCACAGGCAGCTTAAAGTGCTTTAAAAGCTTTGCGGATCCCAGTGCAACAGGCTGGTTTGCGCCGGATATGCTGCTCATTCCTTCAGGGAATATGCAGACCACGCCGCCGCTTTTGAGTATGCGGGTCATTTCCTTTATGCAGTATACGTCGGCCGTAAAGTTCTTTTTGGGGATTACCTGAAGCAGCCTGAACACAAGCGCGAGATGTGAACGGAAAAACTCGTTGTATCCCGCAACGTAGTTCATGCGATGGGGCAGAAAGGGGAGACCGGTATAAAGGTAATCCACCCGGGAAGCATGGTTGCTTACCACGATAAAGGGGCCTTTGTAATCCTTGGGGTTGATTTTGTATTCAAAGGTAACTCCAAGCCGCTTTACGAATATCAGCCGCCATATATTGGCAAGCAGGGGATATATCACAGCGGGCGGGCGGCGTAGCTTTCTGGCGGCTATCTTCTGGGCGATGGTAGGCTTTGACATAATCCTGTCCTCCAAGATATGTTGATTATAAAAATTATACCATTGCGGGGCAATGTTGGCAAAGGCATATAAAAGGGCGGTTTTGCTTGTGGGAATCGGAGCATTGTGATAGTATAATCAATGGCGTTTGATTAATTGCAATCATGAAAGAAGGAAAATGATGAAGCTTAGTATTAAAAAGCCCTATTACGGCTGGGTTATAGTAGCTCTGGGTATATTGATAATGGCGGCTTCGGTGGGCATAGTTAATAACTGCACATCCCTGTATATCGTACCCATATGCGAAGAAATGGGATACTCCAGAAAAGCCGTATCCATGCTGAATACCCTTATTTCCGTGGGCAGTATGGTAGTGTCCGCCGTCTCTGCGGAGCTTTATCATCATTTTCCCATAAGGCGGACCATGCAGGTATCCGCGGTTGTAATAAGCGCAGGATACTTTATGTTTTCATTGGCCAATAAGTTATGGCAGTTTTATGTGATCTGCATAGTGGTGGCATGTGCATTGTGGCTGCTGGCATACATACCCTTTGCGGTAATTCTCAGCAACTGGTTTCATAAGCGTACGGGTTTTGTGATCGGCCTTACATACATGGGTACAGGCGTGGGCGGCATGATTTTCAGCCCCATCATAGGCTCCCTTATTGCAAATGCTGGTTGGCGGCAGGCTATGGTTACGATGGCGATAGTCATGGCCGTAATACATATACCCTGCACATTTTTCCTCAGGGACAAGCCCGAGGATATGGGTCTCAGGCCCTATGGAGAAGAGGAGGAAAAGGAGCAGGTTGAGCACAGGGATACTCTGCCCGGAATACCCTTTGCCGTTGGTAAGCATGGTGCAAAGTTTATAGTCATGGCGGTGGCGGTATCTGTAATTTGCTTTGCGAATATTGGCTTCTGCACCAACCTTCCTGCCCATATGTCAGACAGGGGATATTCTATCGAACAGGCCTCGCGCCTGATGTCCGCAACCATGGCATCCCTTGCGGTGGGCAAGATTTCCCTCGGCTGGATATACGATAAATTCGGCAGTAAGCTTGCCACTGGCCTTTCCGGATTGATGCTGGCGGCCTGTCCCATTGCGGGCGTATTTCTGCCCGGAGTGGCCCCTGTTGTGTGCATAGTGGTGTGCTTCTCCCTTGGCATGGCCTTCGGCTCCGTGGGTATTCCCATCGTAGCAAGGGAAGCCTTCGGCCTCAGAGATTTTGACAGATACAACGGCGCACTGAATGCCATAACCGGCGTTTTTTCTGCGGCGGCTCCGGTGTTCAGCGGCGTCGTCTATGACGCCGCCGGAAGCTATGTTCCCGCGTTTCTTGTTTATGCGGCAGCGACAGTTATATTCACCGCGTCGCTTATACTATGCCTTGGCAGGAAGAGCGAAGGATATCATACAGCGTAATCAAGTAAAAACAGCAGGGTGTTTGCCCTGCTGTTTCTGTATATATAGGTATTATTATATAAGCTTGCGGTAAATGGCTGCCATGGTGGCAATGTCAAACTTTACATAGCTCTGATTGAGCAGGCGCTGCTGAAGCTCCTCCACGTCCTTTGCAAAGCTGTCTGCCTCAGGGTCGGTCATGCCATAGGCGCTGAGGGGCTTGCGGGGAATGATGCGGTCCAGCAGGCTCTCGAGGGCATCGTAGACCTCATTGGCATCGCAGCCCAGTTCCTTGGCGATGAGGGCTTCAAGGGTAAGTATCTTGCCTTCCGGCCGCTGACGGCGGTACTCCTTGAATACGGCGGTAAAGAATTGATAGTTTGCCTCGCCGTGGGTAACGTGATATTTGCCGCTCAGGGGGTAGGACATGGCGTGTACTGCGCCGGTGCCTGCGTTGGCAAAGGCTATGCCCGCCATGTTGCTGGCCATCAGGAAGTCTGAAAGCAACGCCATGCGGGTGCTTTCGCCTTCTTCAAGGACTCTGGTAAAGCCGCTGATGATAAGCCTTATAGCCTCAAGGCTGAACAGCTCGGTATAGGGGCTGGCCTTGGGGGAAAGATAGGATTCTGCGGCGTGAATAAGGGCGTCTATTGCACTGGTGGCGAATACTTCATAGGGCATTTCCTCAAGAAGCTCGGGTATAAGCACTGCACAGTCGGGGAATATGGCTTCGTCTGCAAGGCCCAGCTTTGTGCTGCGGCTGGTAATGGAGGTTATGGATACACTGGATACTTCGCTGCCTGCGCCGCAGGTGGTGGGTACGGCGATAAGCTCATGCTCCTTTACGATGGGTACTTTGCGCATGAAGATATCCTCGGTGCATTCCGCATCTTTGAGCACAAGAACCTTTGCCATATCTATTACTCCGCCGCCGCCGACGGCGATTATGCGGCCGCATCCGCTTTGCTTATAGTCCTTTATCAGGGCATCCATCATTATATCGGTGGGCTCGCCTGTGCCGTATTTGGATTTGAACTCCACATGACAGTCGAGATTAAGGCAGGCAAAGTACTTTTCATATACCCTGCGGCTGATGAGCATAAAGTCATTTGCGTTAATCCGGAATTCCCCGGCAAACTCCCCGGCGTTATTAAAGCTTTTTACGGCGGTCTTCTGGCGGAAAAGCTGCATGTGTATATCCTCCTGTATGCTGTGTTATAAGGTTATCATACAACAAATACATGCTTAATTCAATTTGATTCATGCGGATATTTACACATATAAAACGTCCCTGCACCTATTGCGGGGACGCTGTCTGTGAAGTTATCAGTTGTCATAATGGTCTATCATGCGGTAGCCTACGCCGGTTTCGGTAATTATAAACTGGGGATCGGCAGGATTGGCTTCTATCTTGCGGCGTATATTTGCCATGTTTACGCGCAGTATCTGGTTGTTCACCGTGGGACGGGCACCCCACACGCTGCGTATGATGAAATCGTAGGTAAGTACCTTGCCGAGGTGCAGCATGGTAAGCATGACTATTTTGTATTCTATCTGGGTAAGATGGATTTCCTTGTTGTCCACGTATACCCTGCGCTTGTCGTAGTCGATGGTGAGTGCGCCGTTTACCGCCCTGCCGGTGGGTGTATCCGGGCCGGCCACACTTGCATGGCGCAGTGCGATCCGGATTCGTGCCAGCAGCTCAGCGGTACCGAAGGGCTTGGTGACATAGTCGTCTGCGCCCAGGTCCAGAGCTTCCACTTTGTCCTTTTCCCTGTTTCGGGCAGACAGGACGATAATCGGCACTTTGGACCACTGGCGTACATTGCGGATGATATCTATGCCGTCCATGTCGCTCAGTCCCAGATCCAGCAGCACCACATCGGGACAGTGGGAGGATATGGATGAAATGGCTCCACGGCCTGTGCCCACAGAAATCACTTTGTAGTCATTTGCGCTGAGTATAGTGGTGAGCAGATGTACGATGGCATTATCATCTTCTACCACCAGCACGATTGGAAGGTTTTTCATTGAAGCCTCCATATAGCTTTCTATGCGATATATTATGAAATATGTATAACAATTTTATTATATAGGTTCATAGATATTGAGTGGAAGAAGAAAACGTATATTTGGCGTAAAGAAATGTTAAAACGTGTTAAGAAAAGATAAATGCATATTGCGGATATATATAAATTACCGCAGAATTGTTGCAGATGCTGTAAAAGCACGGCAAATATTTAATGAAAATGAAAATGCTCCGCTGCGATGGGTATTTTGGATGTGATGTGATATAATCAGGCCATGAGAAAAGACATTGTGAAAACATTAAAGAGAATAAAACATTTTCGGGTGGAAGTCCTGCCTATGGTGTATACCATACTTATTATGACAGTCGCCACTCTGATTAGTTTTGTTCTGCATAAATTTTTTATCATGAACAATAATGTATCCATGATATATGCTTTAGCGGTAGTAGTGGTGGCCTGCGTTGTGCCCAATTATTTTTACGGCGTTATTGCCTCCCTCATAAGTGTAATAGGCGTTAACTATTTCTTTACAGCTCCTTTCTGGGCTCTCAATTTCACCATGACCGGGTATCCTATAACATTCCTTATAATGTTGATTACTTCCATAATTACCAACACTCTTGTTATAGGTTACAGAGAGCGTCATAAGGCGGTTGTGGAAGCGGATAAGGAAAAGCTCAGAGGCAACCTGCTCAGGGCTATTTCTCATGATCTGCGTACTCCGCTTACCACCATTTCCGGATCCAGCGCCGCCCTTCTTGAGGATCATGGCAGAATAAGCAGCGAGGACAGCAAAGCTCTCCTTACCGATATCCACGATAATGCCCAGTGGCTTATCCGCATGGTGGAAAACCTCCTGTCTGTAACCCGCATGCAAAGCGGTGTATCCGCTGTAAAGAAAGTGCCCGAGCTTGCGGAAGAGGTAGTGGCCAATGCGGTATCTCAGGTGCGCAAGCGCTTCCCCGGAAGGAGCATCTCCATTGCCGTGGAGGATGATCCGCGCGATGTGCCGATGGACGGTACACTGATAGTTCAGGTTATAATCAACCTCATCGAAAACGCCATATTCCACAGCGGCAGTATGGATATCATACATGTATCCGCCAGCATAGGGGAAACAGAGGCGCTGTTCAATGTAAGGGATCATGGCTGCGGCGTGGATATTCAGCGTATAGAAAAACTTATAGCAGGACATATAGACTCTGCCAATACAGGGGACAGTTCCAGAGGTATGGGCATAGGCCTTTCTCTGTGCTCCGCAATAATAAAAGCCCATGGAGGAAGGTTCTGGGCCTGTAACGGGGAGGACGGAGGAGCGGTGTTCAGCTTTGCGCTGCCGTTGGAGTGAAATATACAAACTGTTTTTTGCTGATCCATCTTGACTCAGGCTTTACTGTATGATAAAATATCGAAGATTTGAGCCTAAAAGGAGGAAACGCCATGAAGCAGTATACGGCAAACAGAAAAATGCTTGATATCTGCGGCGTGGTATTCTCTTCTACGGTATTTATTTTTTAAATCTTTCCATTTTATTTGGAAAGATTTTTTTATAACTTTTATTTGACATGCGAAAGGAGAAACCAATGCTTAAAGGAAGAAGTATTCTTGAACCCATGGACATGACCGTTGCCGAACTCGAGGAGATTTTCGATCTGGCTGACGCCATTATCGACAACCCCGAAAAGTTTGCCCATGCTTGCGACGGCAAGCTGCTGGCCACTCTCTTCTATGAACCCAGCACCCGTACCCGCTTCAGCTTTGAGGCTGCCATGCTGCGTCTGGGCGGCAAGGTAATCGGCTTCTCCGAGCCCAATTCCAGCTCCGTTGCAAAGGGCGAAAGCATTGCCGATACTATCCGCACCATCGCCTGCTATGCCGATGTTGCCGTAATGCGTCATCCCAAGGAGGGTGCTCCCCGTATCGCCGCAAACAGCACCGATATGCCGGTTATCAATGCAGGCGACGGCGGTCATCAGCATCCCACCCAGACCCTTACCGACCTTCTGACCATCCGCCGCCGCAAGGGTGGCTTCACCAACCTTAAGATCGGCCTCTGCGGCGACCTTAAGTTCGGCCGTACCGTACATTCCCTCATCAAGGCCATGTCCCGCTATGAGGGCGTTGAGTTTATCATGATCTCCCCTGAAGAGCTGCGTATTCCCGAATACGTACGCAAGGGCGTTCTGGAAGCCAACAACATTCCTTACCGCGAGGTAAAGAAGATGAAGGAAGTTATGCCTGAGCTGGTCGTTCTGTATATGACCCGCGTACAGCGTGAGCGCTTCTTCAATGAGGAAGATTACATCCGTCTGAAGGACCGCTACATCCTGGATCTCGAGAAGATCGAGAATGCCAAGGAAGACCTGATGATTCTCCATCCCCTGCCCCGCGTAAACGAGATCGCCGTAGAAGTGGACGATGATCCCCGTGCCCTGTATTTTGAGCAGGCCAAGAACGGTATGTTTGTCCGCATGGCTCTCATCATGAAGCTGCTGGGTATCGAAGTACAGTAAAGGAGGCATAAACCATGATAGTAAACAGCATTGAAAAGGGCATCGTAATCGACCATATCACTGCAGGCACCGGCCACAGGATACTGGATTTCCTCAATATCGACACCAAGAACAACACCGTGGCCTTCATCATGAACGCCTACAGCAAGAAGCACGGCCGCAAGGATCTGATCAAGATCGAAAACGTAACCGACGTTGACCTGACTGTACTGGGCCTGCTGGATCCCACCGCCACCGTAAACGTAATCGAAAACGGTCAGATCGTACGCAAGATCAGCCTTGAGCTGCCTGAGACCGTTGTGGACGTTATCAAGTGCAAGAACCCCCGCTGCGTTACCAGCGTAGAGCGTAATGCACACCACATCTTCCATCTTATGAACGCCGAGACCCACGAGTATCGCTGCGAATACTGCGACGATATCGTAAACATGAAGGGCGAATAATGTAACTTTCGGGCTTGCTTCCCTGGGAAATACCGTAAAGAGAAGCAAGCCCTTAACCTATACGAAAGGAGCCGGTCAATGAATATTTGCATAGCAGGAGGAAGGCTTGTGGATCCCACCATGGGGCTGGACAAGCTGGGAGATATTTACTTTAAGGATGGCATTATCGCCGCAATACGTGCAGAAGGCTTTGAACAGGGAAATATCCCCGAGGGTGAAACACGGCGCATAGAGGTTAACGGAGCCCTTGTTGTGCCCGGCCTCATTGATCTCCATGTGCATTTCAGAGACCCCGGTTTCTGCTATAAGGAAGACATGACCACGGGCTGTGCATCTGCAGCGGCAGGCGGCTTTACCACAGTATGCATGATGCCCAACCTTAAGCCCATAACCGATACCCCGGAGCTTGTGGCAGAGCTTGCCAAGCGTTCTGAGGGCATCCGTGCCCTGCCTGTCGGCTCAATCACCATGGGCCAGAAGGGCGTGGAAATAACCGATGCAGCCGGAATGAAGGCGTCGGGCGCCTGCGCGATCAGCGAAGACGGACGCTCTGTAATGGATGCGGCTGTGATGTACAGGGCAATGGAAGCGGCGGCAAAGGCGGATATGCCTGTGTTTGACCATACCGAGGACGATTCTCTTGCAGGAACAGCAGCAGGTGAGGCTGTTATCGCCGTAAGGGATATGCTTTTTGCAAAGGAAACCGGATGCAGGCTGCATCTTTGCCATATCAGCTGCGGGCTGTGCCTGGATGCCATAAGGGCGGCAAAGGCAAACGGCCTTGATGTTACCTCCGAAACAGGCCCCCATTACTTTGTGTTTGATAAATCCCGCGCTACCCACGGTCACTTTAAAATGAACCCTCCCCTCAGAACCAGGGAAGATGTTGCGGCTGTAATAGAGGCTATCAAGGACGGCACCCTTGATGTTATCGCCACAGATCATGCCCCCCACAGCGCCGAAGAAAAACTTTGCGGCTATGATAAGGCAATGAATGGCATAATCGGCCTTGAAACCTCCTTCCCGGTAAGCTATACTGCCCTTGTAAGGGGTGGTCATATAGACCTTGATAAGCTTATCCGCCTTATGAGCTGCAATGCTGCTGCTATCCTTCGGGATGACATGAGGGGCACCCTTAAAGTGGGCGCTGCGGCAGATGCAGCGGTGTTTGATATCGACACTCCTTACGTTATAAATCCTGCCGCATTTAAGTCAAAGGGACGCAATACTCCCTTTGAAGGTATGGAAGTATACGGCAGGACGCTGCTTACCATTTGCGGCGGCAATATAGTTTACATGGCATAAATACAGAAAGGAACCGCAGACATGATAGACATTCTTATCAACAGAATCGACGAGCTGAACAACCCCACCGTTGTGGGTCTTGACCCCACTCTGGAAATGATCCCCGGCTACCTCAAGGAGGCTAAGTTTGCCGAGTTCGGCAAGACCCCCCAGGCCGTTGCGGAGATGTTTGTGGAGTTCAACAGGCAGATTATGCTTGCGGTGCAGGGCATAGTTCCTGCCGTAAAGCCCCAGGTTGCCTTCTATGAGCGCTATGGCATCCATGGTCTCATGGCATACGAAAGAACCTGCAGCCTTGCAAAGAAAATGGGTTTTATCGTGATTGGCGATATTAAGCGCGGAGATATCGGCTCCACTGCTGCAGCCTATGCGGCACATATCGGCGGCACCGAAATCGAGGGCGAAAAGTATGACCTGTGGCATGAGGATTTCATAACTGTAAACCCCTACCTGGGTGTGGACGGAATCAAGCCCTTTGTGGATGCCTGCAATGCCAATGACAAGGGCATATTCGTGCTGGTTAAGACCAGCAATCCCTCCAGCAGCCAGCTTCAGGATAAGCTGGTGGACGGCGTACCCGTATATCTTCACGTTGCAGCTCTTGTTGACGAATGGGGCCGCGATGCAATGGGAGAAAAGGGTTACAGCAAGGTATGCGCAGTTGTCGGTGCAACTCATCGTGAGCAGGGCGCAAGGGTGCGTCAGGCTCTGCCCAATACATTCTTCCTCGTGCCCGGCTACGGCGCACAGGGCGGCACCGCTGAGGATATCCGCGGCTTCTTTGATGCTGAGCGCCGCGGCTGCATAGTCAATTCCTCCCGCGGCATTATCGCTGCCTATAAGAAAAACGAAAAGTATGGCGAAAAGGACTTTGCCGATGCTGCACGTGATGCCGCAATCGCCATGCAGAAGGATATCATGGGATGAAGAAGATATCTGAAGCAATCATAAAGAAAAATATGCTCATAGCTCCGGATATTTACAGGATGGAGCTGGAATTGGCCCAGGATGTGAATGCTCTTCCCGGCCAGTTTGTTAACGTATATCTGGATGACGGTGCACATCTTTTGCCCCGTCCCATAAGCATCTGCCGCGCAGAGGGAAATAACCTTACTTTGGTATACCGTGCGGTTGGCGCCGGTACAAAGATAATGGCCGGCCTTACCGAGGGTGACACCCTCCGTGTATCCGATCCTCTTGGCAATGGATTTACACTGCCTGAGAGCGGCACTGTGCTGGTAGTGGGCGGCGGTGTCGGCGTGCCCCCAATGCTGGGCACCGCCATTGCCGCAAAGGCCCGGGGCCTTAAGGTTATGGCGGCCGTGGGCTATCGCAGCGAGCTTTTCCTTAATGAAGAGTTTGAGCAGACGGCAGAGCTTCTCATTGCCACCGATGACGGCAGCGCAGGCTATCATGGAACAGTTGTGGATATGCTGCGCGGATCTGATATTCCTGCTGATACTACTGTACTTTCCTGCGGCCCCAAGCCCATGCTTAAGGCGCTGGTTGAGTATTGTCAGGAAGCAGGTTTCCCCGTTCAGGTTTCCCTTGAGGAGCGCATGGGCTGCGGCTTTGGCGCATGCGTAGGCTGTGTATGCAAGCTGAACCAGAACGGCAGCGTAGTTCAGAAGCGGGTCTGCAAGGACGGCCCCGTATTCAATGGCAGCGAGGTGATATTCTGATGAGCAATGTGGATCTTTCTGTAAACTTTGCAGGTCTTCAGATGAAGAACCCCGTTACTACCGCCAGCGGTACATTTGCTCCCCGTGAGTGCGGCGAGTTTTATGATATTGCCCGCCTCGGAGCAGTAATAACCAAGGGTGTGGCGGCAGAACCATGGCAGGGCAATCCCACTCCCCGTATAGCGGAAGCCTACGGAGGAATGCTCAATGCCGTTGGCCTTCAGAATCCCGGTGCAGAGGAATATATTAAAAAAGACCTTGCTTACCTTAAGGATTTTGACGTGCCCGTAATCGCCAATCTTGCCGGTCACAGCATAGAAGAATACTGTGCGGTAACCGAGATGCTCAACGATACCGACGTTGCCATGTATGAGCTGAATATATCCTGCCCCAATGTTAAGTTGGGCGGCATAGGCTTTGGCACAGACCCCAAAATGGCAGCAGAAGTTACCGAGGCGGTTAAAAAGGTTTCCAAGAAACCCCTCATAGTAAAGCTTACCCCCAACGTCACCGATATTACCGCCATTGCAAAGGCAGTGGAGAGCGCAGGCGCAGATGCGGTGTCTCTGATAAACACCCTGCTTGGTATGCGCATTGACCTTCGCACAAAGCGTCCCCTCCTTGCAAACGGCACAGGCGGCTTCTCCGGCCCCGCAGTCAAGCCTGTGGCAATTCGCATGGTATATCAGGTGCGCAGAGCCATAAGCCTGCCCATACTGGGCCTTGGCGGCATTATGACCGGTGAGGATGCGGCGGAGTTTCTTATGGCAGGTGCAGATGCGGTTGCCGTTGGCACAGCAGCCCTTGTTAACCCCACTGCTCCCGTGGACGTGGTGGAGGGCCTGAGGGCATTTATGGAAAGAGAAGGCTATCAGAATATCGCGGCGCTCAAGGCCGCATTCAAGGGATAACAAAGGAGGAACAACATGAGCTACAAGTCTGAATTCATTACCTTCATGGCCCGCGCAGGCGTTTTGACCTTTGGCGATTTTACCACCAAGAGCGGCCGCAAGACCCCTTATTTTATCAATACCGGCAACTATAAGACCGGCGGACAGATTGCCCGTCTGGGCGAGTTCTATGCCGCCTGCATCGAAGAGCACATCAAGGCCGGCGAGCTGCCTGAGGATATCACAGCTCTGTTTGGACCTGCATACAAGGGTATTCCCCTTGCAGTATCCGCTGCTGCTGCCCTTTATAAGGGCGGACGTGACCTGAACTACTGCTTTAACCGCAAGGAAGTCAAGGATCACGGCGAAGGCGGCTCCATGGTAGGCTACAAGCCCAAGGATGGCGACAAGCTGCTGATAATCGAGGACGTTATCACTGCAGGTACTGCTGTTCGTGAAACCCTGCCCGTACTGCAGGCAGCGGCAAAGGTAGAGGTGCCCGGCCTCATCATCTCTGTTGACCGCATGGAGCGCGGTCAGGGCGAGCTTACCGCCATTCAGGAGATAAAGCGGGATTTCGGCATCACCACTTTCCCCATCGTTACCGTTGTGGACATCCTTGAGACCCTCAGCGGCAAGGAAGTTGACGGCAAGGTGCTTATCGATGCTGACATCCGCCGCAGGATGGAGCAGTACATGGCAGATTACTGTGTAAAATAAACAAATAAAACAAAAATGTCAAATGCACTTTACATTATGGAGCGTATATGCTACCATATAAAATGTAAAGTGCATTTTACATTTTGGAATTGGACGGTGAAAGAGTGAATAACAAAATAAAGGAATACAGAAAGAACCTAAAGATAACCCAGGATGACCTTGCAAGGGAAGTGGAGGTTACGAGGCAGACTATAATTGCCCTTGAAAACGGCAAGTATGATGCGTCTCTCAAACTTGCATACAGAATTGCAAAGTACTTTGGGGTGTCCATTGAAGAAGTGTTCTTGTTTGAGGAGGAATAGCTGTGGACTATAAGAAAAAGCTTAAAACAAGGCTGAATACAGCCATAATAATGATAAGCGTGGGAATAATTTTTACCGTTTCATCCATATTCGCCGATTCGGAAATGGCATCCACATTTGGCGCTGTGTTTCTGGTGATGGGCATTGCGCGGGTGGTGCAGTACAAACGGCTGCTGAATGACCCGGAGGAAATGCGCAGGCGGGAAATCGTAGAAACGGATGAGCGCAACGTAATGCTGTGGACAAAAGCCAGAAGCCTTGCCTTTGTGATATACATTATCGCCTTGGGCATTGCGGTAATAGTTCTGCAGCTGATGGAAATGACACAGGCCGCAAACATAGTATCATGGTGCTTGATGGGGTTTGTGGTAATATACTGGATATGCTACTTTATCATTGTAAAAAAGAACTGATGTGGAAGCAAAAACAGACGGCTGCGGGCCGTCTGTTTTAATGTGCGGTTTTTACATGTTAAGCAGTATCATTGCGATGAATATGAGCATTACCGCTGCCCATTGGAGCTTGCTGAGCTTTTCCTTGAAGAAAAACAGCCCGGTAAGTGTAACCACCATCAGCGTGCCAACGTGGCAGGAGGGGTAGAATATGGAGGCGGGAATGTATTCCAGGGCCTTCAGGGTTATCCTTGCGGCGTAAAAATTGGGTATGCCCAGCAGAAGGCCGAAGAGTATATCTGCTTTACCAACCTTTTCCCGGCGGAGGAGTGTAAGCAGGCCGGACAGCAGTGCCGCCACAACAAAGATATAAAACAAAAACTGATCAGACAAGCTGACAGGGCCAAATTGCTCATACACCTTGCTGATGGCATCAGCGCTTCCGTTTATGATAAGCAGCAGGGGAAGACCCAGCTTGAATTGTATTGTATTGTCCTGATCCTTAAGGTTGATAAGCACTATTGCCGTAACTGCCAGCAGCACTCCGCAGAACTGGATAAGGCTGGGCCGCTCATTAAAGAAAACCAGGGATATGGCAAGGGGAACCAGTAGGCCCAGTTTCATGAAGGTGGAGGAAAGAACTATTCCGTTTTTCCTTACATTGAGCTCAAGGAGCAGAAAAGCGGAAAGATACAGCACGCCGCCTATGGAGCCGATGATGATCGGGGCAGAGGAGCCTCTGGCAATAAGGGGCTGGCCTGCTGCCAGCATATGAAATGCTGCAAGGAACATGCTGGTGAAATAGCTGATGGCCAGCTTGGGAGTTTTTGCGGAGGTATGGTCCTCACTTATGCGCATGAATATGGCTATCATCGCGCCGCCCAGTATGGCAGGAATAAGGTAAAGCACAGTAAAATACCGCCTGAAAATTAGTCTTTGGTATTATAACATATCAGAAAGCAAAAGGTAACACTGTGCGAACAATATAAAATCCGGGAATACTTTTCCGGATTTTGTGCTTTTACAGATATTGGCGGATGTCTATTGTCAGCTTTTCTTCAAGGTTGATAAGCCGCTTGGTAATGTCCTTTGATACTTCGTCTGCCGCTTCGTACTGATTCAGATACCTGTTAAGGGATTTTACTCCCATATTGCAGCCGTCTGTCATCAGGTCGGCTATGGTGCTGTCGGTGTCGTCCATGCCAAGCTTTACGTTGGTTTTCATCCACGACATGCCCTTGGCAATAGGGTTGGGGTCCTTGCCGTCATCCTGATATTTTTCCAATAGGTGCTGAAGTTCGGCCTGCAGTTTCAGGTGCTCTTCCTTACAAAGGGACAGCTTTTCCCTGAAGTCCTTGCTTTCAATGTGATTTATAACCTCGTCGATGGAGGAAACCCCCATCTTGATGCCTGCGTCGCATTCCCGCAGCAGTTTTACCGTATCCTGTTCTATCATGTCAGCTTCTCCTTCTCTTGTTGCTTGGGATTAGTATGCCCATTCTGCGGCCGGCCATGTTATGGCAGAAGGAAAAGTTGAAATGATGTCCGGTATGGTGCTATATTTATGGATATGGAAAGGAAGTAAAATAATGAGCAAGTATGAAAAATGCCATCCGTCCTATTCCGAGGATGCTTTGATTTATGAAGCCGTGGAGGCTGCAAAGGGCTTTGATAGGCTGGCTGATGCAAATCTGTATTTCAAGGCCCTGTGCGATTCTATGCCGAAATTCGTGCAGTTGAGCAATAATGTTTATCGTTACAAGGATTATTTTATTCAGGTGGGAAAGCGATTCCTTATGGCGGGCCACGGAAGCTCTCTGATGAGCCTGTCTGGGATGGAGCTTTCCTTCTTGCCCCAGGGTATTGCCGTTATATGGTTGGATAACGACGAAGATATGGTGCTGATTACAAGGATAAAGGGCAGCGAAGCCCATCGTCTGCTGCCGTACAGCGGCCCTGTATCTGCACTGTCCGTGCAGGCAAGACAGCGTCTTTTGGCGGATGCGGATCGTTTGCTTGAGGATAACCGCGCCGTATTGGCTGTTACGAAAGAAAAAGACTCGTGGAACCTTCTTGAGGGGGAGGAAAGGATAGTCTTTTCCCGTTGTGAACTGGCTTTCGTTCCGGATGGGGCAAAAGCCGCATATCGCAGCAGAGTTCTGGAAGCACTTCAATTGGACGAATAATGAAAAAAAGGGAGCGGTTTTCCGCTCCCTATTAATGTGACTTTTTAGTTGAAGTACCTCTTCAGCAGGCCTTCGAATGCCTTGCCATGACGGGCCTCGTCACGGGCCATTTCATGGACGGTGTCATGGATGGCGTCAAGATTCAGTTCCTTGGCGCGCTTTGCCAGCATGAACTTGCCCTCGGTGGCGCCGTTTTCGGCTTCTACGCGCATCTCGAGGTTCTTCTTGGTGCTGTCGGTAACAACTTCGCCCAGCAGCTCGGCAAACTTTGCAGCATGCTCAGCTTCTTCATAGGCAGCCTTTTCCCAGTACAGGCCGATTTCGGGATAGCCCTCGCGGTGTGCTACACGGGCCATGGCAAGGTACATACCTACTTCGGTGCATTCGCCGGTGAAGTTGGCGCGGAGGCCCTCGATGATTTCGGGATCTACGCCCTGAGCAACGCCAACGACGTGTTCGGCGGCCCAGCTCAGCTTGGTTTCGTCAACGGCAACGAATTTTTCGGCGCCGGCCTTGCAGGTGGGGCAAAAATCGGGAGCGGCATTGCCCTCGTGAACATAACCGCAAATGGTGCAACGGAATTTCATGAATTAATCCTCCTGAATTTTTAGTATTATACCATCGGCACAGCCGATCTGTGACGGTATGGATGGCGGCGGTTAGTCATAAGCAACTCCCACCATATAGATGATATACTATTTGCCTTTTTTTGGCAATATTCTCTATACATATTTGCGGAAAAAACACAATATGGTCACTGGCGGATAAAATATAGATCCGAATGGTGATAATTTATTCAATCATGTTGAACTTGACAGGTCAAAGTGAGATAATCTATACAGGAGAATGTTGTTCCCATCAGGAGCACAGATAAGATTTAATGGAATTTTCTGCAGAACTTTTTGCTTTTATCGCCGCCGCATGCTTTATGGGCGCTTTTGTTCAGCGGGTAAGTGGTATAGGATACGGCATAATAGTAATGATGTTTTTTCCGCTGGCCATGAGTATGGGGGAATCCACGGCCCTTTCCGGCATGGGTTCACTTATTGCCTCCTGTGTGGTGACTTATTCCATGCGGAAGTATATCAATATAAAAAAGGCAATGTTGCCTTTGGTGCCATACTGTGTCATAGCCTGCCTGATGATGCTGTTCGTAAAAAGCGCCGCACACAGCCTGCTTATGCTGCTGCTGGGTATCGCTCTTTGCGGTATGAGCATATATTTCTATTTTTTCAACGGAAGGATACACATACTTCCCACGCCGAAAAACGCAATGATAGCAGGCAGTATAGGCGGTGTGCTGTCAGGATTGTTCTCCATGGGCGGTCCGCCGGTAATGGTATACTTCCTCAGCTGCAGCGATACCAATGACGAATATCTTGCAAACATACAGTTCTTTTTCGTGGTTTCAAATGCGATTTCCACCGTGGCAAGGGTTGCAAATGGTTTTGTGACCGCAAATGTGATGTGGCTTATGGTGCCGTCTGCTCTTGCCATGGCTGCCGCGAATTTCCTGGGCGGCAGGGTATACAGGAAAATCAGCACAGAGGGTCTGCGCAAGGTGGTATACGGAGTGGTTGGCCTATGCGGATTGCTTACCATACTCAGGGCCACAGTATTGGCCTGACAGTGCAATATTTAGAGAACAGAGGAGGATAGCATGGATCAAAGCTATTGCAGTGCAAATAACAGACAGCCCGTGTCAAGCGTGCGCAAGGCGTATTTTGCAAGGCTTATTGGCCGCTGCCTGCTGTTCTGTGTATGCATATGCTTATGGATATGGCATCCCGGGACATTTGACGTACTGTATGGTATGAATTTCTTTGACAGGCTTTCTTTTATCCATTTCATGTGGATATTATGGATGATCGATATGATCTGTCAGCTGCTGCCCATAGGGAGCAGAATATCCCTGGGATCCCATAAGCTGTTCAAACAGAAATTCCGTCCGATACGGGATAAGATTAATTATAAGGCGCTGCGGGAATACATGGTATCCACCACAAAGGCTGCATACAAGGTTATGCTGCTGTGGCTGGGGCTTGCCGCAATAATAGCGTGGTTGTATTTTACAAAGGTGATAAACCGTATAGCCATGTTTATGATAACCGCCGCATTTTCCATATGCGATCTTATCTGTGTGCTGATATGGTGTCCCTTCAGGCTGTTGATGAAAACCCGCTGCTGTACCACCTGCAGAATATTCAACTGGGATCATCTGATGATGTTTACCCCGATGTTTTTTGTAAAAGGCTTTTATTCGTGGAGCCTGGCCTTTATTGCACTGCTGGTTTTTGTAATATGGGAGCTGTTTACATTGATGTACCCGGAACGTTTCTGGGAGCATTCCAACGATGCCCTCAAGTGCGCAAATTGTACGGATAAGCTGTGCACCCAGTATTGCAGAAAACTGACCCAAAGATAAATATTAAGAAATCAAAGGCCGCCGGAATTACCGGCGGCTGTTTGTTTTATTGTAAATATGAGGCCGTTTCTGCCTGCGGTCCTACGTTTACTATTCCGGAGATTGAGCGGTATTTGTCCTCCGTCACCAGTACCTTATCTATCAGTTCTCCCTCTGCGGAATAATACAGCTTGTGGGTCTCTGCGATGCTTCCCCTGCGGGCTTTGCGGATGGTTTTGCTTTCGCCGGGGGCAAGGGAGGGATCAACGACCGTTTCGGTACCCGGGGAGGAAAGGGTGGCGGTCTTTTTTGAAGTGAGCTCTATGCGTATTCCGTTTTCCAGCGGTCTGCCGTATATGCGTACCGTTACGGTCTTTTCCTTTTCATCCGTTATGGCGGATACGGTAACGGGAGCAGGGCCTGAGTTGACAAATTTCAGGTTCGGTCCGCCTGTGGATATGGTGGCATCCCTTCCTATATCCACATAGCCAAGGGGCCAGGAATGATGATGCCGCTCGGTAATTTCCAGGTCTGCCATGAGAACCGCATTGTATAGAGTGGTGGATACCTGGCATACTCCGCCGCCGTATTCCTGCACATATGTGCCGTCCCTGATCCCTGCGGCGGTTTTCCAGCCGTTTTCCTGGTTTCTGTCGCCAAGTATTCTGTTGGTGTTGAATTCCTCACCGGGGGCAATTACCGTTCCGTCAATCATGGCGGCTGCTTTAACTATATTGAAAACCCTGTTGGCCTTGCCGTAGGTGCTGCCGGAAAATGAGGTGGTAAATTCGGATATCAGCGAGGTATCCTGCTGTGCCATATCTATAGTGTACCGGGCGGGGACAGCCGAGGTTTCGGCAGAAACGGTGCCGCTCCCGCCTCCGGAAATAAGCTCATATACGGCGCTGCTCAGCTTATCATAGTCAATCTGCTGCCCGTCCCTGTGCTGTGTGTATGCAAAGCCGCTTCCGGGGGAATAGACTGCAGTTCCGTCCTCCGGCTGATATTGCAGCCGGGCAGTGTGTTCCATAAGGGCTGTTTTAAGGGCGTCTCTGTCGGCGCTCATGGAGGTGTGCAGTCTGCGCGGCTCAATGCCTGCAGGCCAGTGTTTTTTCAGGGCAAGGGCTTCCTGTATGGTTTCCTCCGTATTGAAGTTTATGGGAAGAAGGGAGCCGCTGATATCAACCGTGTCATCTCCGGCTGCAACGGTATAGCGCAGATCTTCAAGGGCGGCGGTATGGAGGGCTTCCAAGGCAGCAGAAGCTTCCGAGGGGGTCATACCGGATACATCCACGTTGTCTATCAGTATGCATTCTCCGAGCCGCGCTCCGGAGCTTTGCGCCTGTTCAGTATCGGCATATTTATCGGCACAGCCGGAGAATAATATAAGGACGGCCAAAACCGGCAGATACAAAGCATGTTTCTTCATATGCAAAAATCCTCGTGATTCATCATTTGTGCTGATAGTATCTGCAGAAAAAGCAAAAGGATACCGGGGTGAAGCAGTTAATAATTGCATAATCAATTAAAGTATGCGGAATATACTTGAAAAAGATTGTATTTATAATATACAATTATATACAGGGACAGTATTTTAAATTGTCTACAGGAGGAAACAAAGTGGTTTTTGATCCAAGCGACAAGCAATCCCTTACTGCAAAGGTGTATGAATACATCCGAAACGGTATACTTGACGGCAGCTATAAGGACGGCGACTATCTTGTGGAAACCCGGCTGGCAGATGAGCTTCAGGTAAGCCGTACTCCTATCCGCGAGGCGCTTAAGCAGCTTGAGCTGGAGGGCCTTGCCATGTCCATGCCCAACAGGGGCGTGGTGGTTCAGGCTATTACTCAGAACGATATTGATGATATGTACAACATTCGTCAGATCCTGGAAGGACTGGCGGCATATTGGGCAGCCCAGCGAATAACCAAGGAACAGCTGAATGCATTGTCCGAAAAACTGGATTTTATGGATTTCTATACCGGAAGGGGCGGTGCAGCGCAGCTTTCCAAGCTGGATAATGAATTCCATGAGCTTATTTTCAAGGCCTGCGACAGCCGTATGCTCCGCCATATACTGACCTCGCTCCATCAGAATACCCGCAGGGCGCGCACCAGCAGCCTTACCGTTCCCAGCCGTCCCGGCGATTCCCTAAAGGAGCATAAAGCAATATTTGCCGCCATCAAGGCCGGTGATCCCGATGCAGCCAAAATTGCTATGGAAAATCACGTAAAGAACGCCCACAGCGCAACAATGTAATTGCCCTTCGGGAGGATGCGTCGCATCCTCCTTTTTGTATTATCTGATTATCCTATAAGGAGATAAAAATGGCGCGGATTGATTGTAAAGGTGAAGTATACAGTGCAGGCGGCCCAGGTTTGTTTATGCTGGGCAGAGCAGAGCAGGCAGGACAGAAGCTGCTTGAGGAATATGAGGGCAAGGTGCGGCTTATCTATCTTGATCCGCCTTTTGGTACGGGGGATACCTTTGCCGTAAAATCCGGTCCGAAGGGAAAAAGCGTAAGGGTACCCGCATATGCGGATAATCTTTCCCATGAAAAATACATGGAAATGATGGAAAGCGTACTTACCCTATGCCGCAGACTGCTTGCTCCGGACGGCACCGTATATCTGCATGTGGATTATCGCATGGCGGCTTATCTCAAGCTGCTGATGGATAAGATATTCGGCAAAAAGAACTTTGTAAACGAGATAATCTGGGCATATAAGTCAGGCGGACGGGCCACGAAGCATTTTTCAAGAAAACATGACGATATTCTGGTATACCGCAAGGGGAATTCAAACTATTTTGACATTGTTTCCGTGGGTATACCCAGAGGGCCGGAGCGCCGCAATCACATGAAGCAGCAGGTGGATGAGGACGGAAGAGTTTATTATTCCATCCGTTCCGGCGGCAAGGTATATAAATACTACGAGGACTCTTTGGTATTTCCCAGCGACGTATGGACGGATATTGAGCATCTCCATCAGCGGGACCCTGAGCGTACAGGATACAGTACCCAAAAGCCTGAGGCCCTGCTTAAACGCATAATACTTGCTTCGTCCGAGGAAGGGGATATCGTTGCGGATCTGTTCTCAGGAAGCGGCACCACGGCGGCTGCTGCGGCAAAGCTGGGCCGCAGATGGATTGCGGCGGATGCCTCTCCCGCGGCGCTGATGACGCTCAGAAAACGCTTGCTGGATTGTCACAGCGATACTTCCATGTTTACTGCAGACCACAGAATGGAAGTGGAATACCTTTCCTGTACGGATGTGGGAAAAAGGCCGGATGTTACCGTAAGCAGGGACAGGGACGGCTTTGTTGTATGTCCCAATGAAGAGCTCTCCTACATTGCGGCAGGCCATATGGAGGATGGTGTATTCACGGCAGATGCATATGATACCGTCCCTGCTGCCAGCAAAAAGATGGCAGTAAAGGGAGATAGGCTTACTCTGCTGGTATCCGACCTTTACGGCAATATTTCAGTATGGGAATACTGATTAACTTAAATTGAGGCAACAAAAAAGACCGCTGAAAAGCGGTCTTTTTTATGTGTTGCTTATGCCTTTGCAGCGTTGTATTTTTCAATGGCCAGCTTGAGCAGTTCCATGGAGCGCTCGAGGTCCTGACAGTTGAGCACATAGGCAAAACGTACTTCGTCAACGCCCTTGCCGGGAGTGCTGTAGAAGCCTGCGCCGGGGGCATACATAACGGTTTCGTTATTGTCGGAGAACTCGGTAAGCAGCCAGGTCTGGAACTTATCGGTGTCATCAACGGGCAGCTTTGCCATCATGTAGAATGCGCCCTTGGGCTCCTTGCAAACCACGCCGGGAATCTCCATCAGCTTCTTGTAGATGGTGTCGCGGCGGCGCTTGTATTCTGCGCGGACAGCGGCAAAGTAATCTGCATCCACGGAGTACAGGGCGGCGGAAGCTACCTGGTCCAGAGTGGCAACGGAAAGACGGGCCTGGCAGCACTTGAGAACATTCTGCTGCAGTTCCTTGTTCTTGGTGATAAGTACGCCAATACGTGCGCCGCAGGCGCTGAAACGCTTGGATACGGAGTCGATTACGATGGCATTGTCGGCGATATCGTCAAACTGGGCGATGGAATCCAGAGAAACTTCATCTTCGTATACGAATTCACGGTATACTTCATCGCCAATGAGGAACAGGTCATGGGCCTTGGCA
This sequence comes from Clostridia bacterium, assembly GCA_045592165.1. Classification (GTDB taxonomy): domain Bacteria; phylum Bacillota; class Clostridia; order Christensenellales; family CAG-138; genus SFEL01. Next base: position 29,839 of record JAZNUG010000077.1, read on the forward strand.
ATGTCGGCCAGTACGCGCATCTCTTCCTTGGTAAGCACAACGCCGGTGGGGTTGCCGGGGTTGGTGAACATGATGGCGCGGGTATTGGGGGTGATCAGGGCTTCGATCTTTTCCTTATCCACATACTTGTAGCCCTCTTCGGGGGTGGTGTGGAGGGGAACGATCTTGCCGCCGGTGACGTTTACAAAGGTGCGGTAGTTGGGATAGAAAGGCTCAGGGATGATTATCTCATCGCCGTCGTCAAGTATGCAGTTGAGAACCATCTGCAGGGCCTCGGAGCCGCCGGAGGATACAAAGATATCGCTGTTTGCAAGCTCTACGCCGATGCCGGCATAGTAATTCTTGACTGCGTCAATCATTACGGGAAGGCCGGGGGAGGGGGCGTATTCAAGAACAGGCAGGGTAAAATTGCGTACCGCCTCAAAGTATGCGGGAGGGGTTTCAATATCGGGCTGACCTATATTCAGATGATAGATCTTGATACCCTTCTTGTTGCATTCCAACTGATAGGGATAGAACTTGCGAATGGGGGAAAGGCCGCATTTTTCGACTTTGCTGGAAAATTTCATTTGTAATGTGCCTCCGGATGGTATTTGTTTTTTGCATGAAAGAATTCGGGTATAGAAGTATACCCGATGTCATTATATCATATATTATACCACACCTTTTACAGGAAACAATGCGGGGACCGCTTATAGCACAAAAGTGCATAAATAAAGGATTGTCCGGAGAGGAACAATCCTTTTTGCTGTTTATTGAATTATGCGGTGGGCTTTGGCAGGCTGGGGTCGCCTGTACCGACGGTAACCTTGCCCTGAACGGCTCGGTAGCTGTCGGTATACAGCAGCTCGGAGCTGTCCAGAGTGCCGTTTACGTACTTGTCTCTGAATACTTCGGACTTGTAGCCCTTGCGGGAGGTAACGGTTGTTTCCTTATATCCCATAGGCCATTCAGGATTTTCCTCGGTGACGGTTTCCTTGGGGTCGATGGTTTCTATTACTTCGCCGCGGGTAGTGTAGGTAACGCCGTCGGGCAGGGGTTCGCCGTAGATGTAGATGGTCATGGTGTGATTGGTCTGGTCGCAGTAGGCGAAGATATACAGCGGAGCCCCGGTATTATTTATGAAGTTGAGGCTCTTGCCGCTGTCGACGCTGCCTGTAACGGTGGAGTCAAGGCCGATGTCTGCGTAGCTGGAGGGCCAGGAGTGATGGTAGCGCTCGGTTATCTCTATCTCGCTGCCGCTGCAGAGCAGGGCGTTGTACAGGGTGGTGGAAACCTGGCATATACCGCCGCCGGCCTGCATTTCATAGGTGTTGCCGTTTACAATGCCGGGAGCGAGAGGCCAGCCGCCGGACTCGGTACGGGGACCGATGAAGCCGTTGAAGTTGAATTCCTCGCCAACTTCTATTTTGCAGCCGTTGAGGAGGGTGGTGGCCTTCTGAATATTGCCTACGCGGTTGGTGTTGCGGAGGCTGGAGCTGCTGCCGAAGTCTGTCTGCCAGGTAGAGCGCAGCTGGGTGTTTTCCTTAAGCCAATCCAGAGAATGGCTGGGGGCCTGGGTAACAAGTTCAGGCTTGATGAGGGTCTGGAAATTGCCTTCGCTGAGGGCAGTAGTGATGGAGGAGAGCAGCGCCTCCTGATCCAGTACGTGGCCGTCTTCGCCCTCGTGGTAATTGAAGGCGGGAGTGGCGGACCACATATTTGCCTCGGCAGAGGGCTCAACAGCGGGGGTATCCACAGCGGCGGCGATTTCCGCAATCTGATTCCTGAGGACCGTGGCATCAGGGGTGAAGTTTACGGTAAATTCCTTGCCGAGTTCCTTGAGTTCCTTCTTGGCCTTGCTGTTTGCGGCGGAAGTGTCGCCGCGGCCGTACAGCATTGCCTGAGCAAGAACGTATTCAAGGTCGGTGGATACTTTCATATCTGCGCCGGTGAACAGCCACAGGCTGGAGCCGTAGGATACGCCGATGTTCACGTTCTTTGCGGTTTCCTCCAGCATGGGTGCTATGGTGCTTCTGGCTTCATCCAGTGTCATGCCGGATACGTTTTTGCCGTTTATGACGATACCGCTGAGGTAGGTTCCTTCATCCAGATAGGAGCGGAGCTTCTTTTCTCCGGGGATATGGGTATGGCGAATACGCAGGAAAAACACCACAGCAAGGGCCGCGATGAGTACTGCGGCAAATATAAACAGCCTGCGGGTCATGGCCTTATAGGGATTTACTTTTCTCTTTCTGCGTCCGCTGCTATGCCGTTCTGCCGCTGCTTCGGCGGAGCGGCTGCTGCGGTTGCGGGTTTTAACATCCATTTATCTTCTCCGTAAGTGCATATTTTAACTTATACATTATACCCGAATAAAGTGCGGGTATCAACAGCTTTTGGGCAATGGCTCATATGGAAAAATTCGCCGGATATATCCCATTGCTCATGCATGGAACATTATACACCAAAGCATGACAATATGAAGCCACTTCACAAAATCATCGAATATTGTTTACAAAATAGTGCCCTTGTGGCAATTGGGTATGGATAGTATAATATTGACGTATACTGGAAATGGTGTGTCCATAGGACACAAAGACATATACCAAAATTGATATGTACATTATTGAGTACAGAAAGGAAAACCAAATTGGCATCAAAGAAACTTAAGATAATTCCCCTCGGAGGCGTAGGGGAAATAGGCAAGAACATGACCGTAATAGAATACGGCAGCGACATAATCATAATCGATTGCGGCCTGGCATTTCCGGATGACGATATGCCCGGAATAGATGTCGTTATACCCGATATGTCCTATCTTGAAAAGAACGCCCAGAATATCCGCGGCATATTGATTACCCACGGCCATGAAGACCACATCGGCGCGGTGCCCTATGCATTGCAGAAGCTGAAGGTGCCCGTATATGCTACCAAGCTTACCATAGCCCTTATCGAGCAGAAGCTCAGCGAAATAAAGGTTGATAATGTAGACCTGAACTGTGTAAGTCCCGGGGATACCATCCGTCTTGGCTGCTTCAATGTGGAATTCATCAAGACCAGCCATTCCATAGCTGATTCCTGTGCCCTTGCTATCAACACCCCTATCGGCACAGTAATCCACACCGGCGACTTCAAGGTGGACTATACTCCCATCGACGGCGAGCCTATCGATATCGCCCGCCTTGCATATTACGGCTCCCGCGGCGTACTGGCCCTTATGAGCGACAGCACCAATGTGGAAAACGACGGCCATACCCCTTCCGAGCGGGGCATCGGCAAAACCTTCGAGCATTACTTTGACAAGGCCAAGGGCAGGGTAATTGTTGCCACCTTTGCCTCCAATATTTACCGCATACAGCAGATCGCGGATGTGGCAATATCCTTCGGCAGGATGATATGCTTCCAGGGCCGCAGTATGGTGAAAATCGCAGAGATTGCAAGAGACCTTGGCTATCTGCAGCTGCCGGATGAGAGCATAGTGGATGTAAACCAGCTCAAAAAGCTCCGTGACGATCAGATATGCGTAATTACCACCGGATCTCAGGGCGAGCCCATGAGCGGCCTGTTCCGCATGGCAAACTCATCCCACAAGGTAAACGTAGGAAAGGGAGATATGGTTATAATCTCCGCATCCTCCATACCCGGCAATGAAAAGAGCGTTGCAAAGGTAATAAACCAGCTGTATCAGCACGGCGCAAGGGTAATATACGACCACATGGCGGATGTTCACGTTTCCGGTCACGCCTGCAAGGAAGAGCTTAAGCTTATGCTTACCCTTGTAAAGCCCAAGTTCTTTATCCCTGTTCACGGTGAGGCAAGGCATCTTTATCAGCATGCGGAGCTTGCCGAGGAGCTTGGCATATCCGAGGATAATATCTTCATCACTGAAATCGGCGATGTTGTGGAGCTTACACGCAATAAGGGCCGCATGGCAGGCAGCGTTACCGCAGGCAGTGTAATGGTGGACGGCAGCGGCATAGGCGATATAGGCAATGTGGTGCTCAGGGACAGAAAGCTGCTTTCCGAGGACGGCATCTTTACCGCTGTAATCACTCTTAACCGCCAGACAGGCGCTCTGCTTGCAGCTCCAGAAATACTTTCCCGCGGCTTTGTGTATGAAAAGAGCTCTGAGGAGCTTCTTAAGGAAGCGCGCGAGCTTGTCCGCTCCAAGGCGGCCCAGTTCGAAAAGAACCACAAGAGCAACTGGGCTTCCATAAAGAACGATATACGCAACAGCCTTAAAAACTACCTTTACGATCAGACACGGCGCAGGCCCATGGTGCTGCCCATAATTATTGAAATATAGAATTTACTTCGGAGGTACAGCTATGGTATACGACAAGGCGAATGAACTGGCTCAGGATATCAGAAACAGCGAGGAATACAGGGAGTATAAGGCTACTAAAGAAAAGGCCTTTGAAAACCAGACCACTGCATCCCTCATCAAGGAATATCACAAGCTGCAGATTACCGCCCAGGCCGCGATGGTTACAGGCAATAAGGATGATGATTCCATGCAGCGCCTGCAGAAGATCGGCGAGCTGCTTCAGATGAACCATGACGCTTCCGCCTTTCTTATGGCGGAATACCGCCTTAATCGTATGGTGAGCGATATCTACAAGATACTTGCCGAGGCCATAGAAGTGGATCTGGGCATGCTGGAGGAATAAATGGAAAACACCCAGAACAGCCGTGAAAATCAGGCTGCCGAAAAACTTTCCGCCGCAAGGAGGAAAAAATACCGCCGCAGAAAGGTGATGCGTATACTGCGCCCTGTGCTGATATACGGCATCAGCATTGCCATATGCTTTTTTATAGCGCGGGCGGCGGTGGAATATGCGCTGGATGAATATGTGCGTCCCGTGGATACCTCAGATGCCACACCCGTCACGGTAACCATTGAAAAGGGCAGCGGCGCTTCCACCATTGCCAAGATGCTGTACGAAGCGGGCGGCGAGGGAAACGTGGGTCTTATAAAGAGTAAGGCTGCTTTCAAGATATATGTTGACTTTACCGGAAAATCCAGCACCCTTAAGGCTGGTACTTATGTGCTCAGCCGCAATATGAACATTGCCCAGATGGTGGATATAATCTGCATGGGCAATCCAGCCCGTCAGACTGTAAAATTCACCATACCCGAGGGCATGGAGATCGCGGACATTGCGGACAGGCTGGTGGAGCTTGGCGTATTGGAAAGCAAGACAGAATTCCTGTCCCTGTGCGAAACAGGCGAGGCCTTCAGCGAGTACAGCTTTGTAAACGCCATACTTCAGAGTGACGACGCACAGAGCAGAAGGTACGCCCTTGAGGGATATCTGTTCCCTGATACATACGAGGTATATGTGGGCGCATCCGCAAAGAGCATAATTGCAAAAATGCTCATCCGCTTCAATGAGGTGTTCAACGAGGAATACATGGCCCGGGCGCAGGAGCTTAATATGTCCGTGGACGATGTGGTTACCCTTGCTTCCATAATCGAGCGTGAAGCAAAGACCGCAGACTTTGCAAAGGTTTCTGCTGTATTCCACAACCGTATGAATGACGGCATGCGCTTGCAGAGCGATGCACCCCTCAAGTATATTTTCAATACCGAAAACGTGCTCGACTTCACTTCCGAGCAGATGGAGGTGGATTCCCCCTACAACACCTATAACGTTGACGGTCTGCCCGTGGGCGCCATTGACAACCCAGGAAACAACGCCATATACGCCGCGCTGTATCCGGATGAGGAGTTTATGGAGGACGGCTACCTTTACTTTGTACTTAAATCCAGAGATTCCACCGAACTGGTATTCTCCAAGGATTACGATGACTTCTTAGATGACAAGGAGGCTTATCAGAAGAGCTGATGAATATCAAGCTTCCCGAACTGCTTGCCCCTGCGGGCAATATGGAACGGCTCTGCACTGCCTTTGACTACGGCGCAGATGCGGTATATGTGGGGGCTCAGAGCATGAGTCTCAGAAACTTTGCCGATAACTTTACCCCTGAGCAGCTGAAAGAGGGCTGCGATTATGCCCATGCCAGGGGCGGCAAGGTGTATGTGGCCTGCAATGCCTTTGCCCATGACAGAGATTTGACAGAGCTGCCTTCCCTTTTTGAGCAGATACAGGCCGCCGGTGCGGACGCCCTCATTGTTAATGATCCGGGCGTTATACGCATGGCGAGACGCTGTGTGCCGGATATGCCCCTGCATCTCAGCACCCAGGCAAATACCCTCAATACCGAGGCTGCGTTGTTCTGGCATGAGCAGGGCGTGGAAAGAATAGTGCTTGCCCGGGAACTTTGCATTGAGGAAGTAAAGGATATGCGAAGCAAGCTTCCTGACAGCCTTGAGCTGGAGATGTTTATCCACGGGGCAATGTGCATTTCCTATTCCGGCCGCTGTTTGCTCAGCAACTACCTCAACGGCCGCGATTCAAACCGGGGCGAGTGTGCCCAGCCCTGCCGCTGGAAGTAC
>JAZNUG010000078.1:0-4670 GCA_045592165.1 Clostridia bacterium
ACTTGCAAGGGCAACATCAACGAAAACTTTGTGGAGCAGATAGACGGCGTTCTGGAAACCCGGGAGCTTATCAAGATAAGCATACTTGAAACGGCAGATATTACCGCCCGCGAGGCATCCGATATGCTTTGCGAAGCGCTGGGCGCAGAGCCTGTGCAGTGCATAGGCCGCAAGCTGGTGCTGTACAGGGCCAGCAGGGAAAATCCCCGCATCGAAATATAACAGCAATAAAAAATCCCGCATATGCGGGATTTTTTCTATACAGTTGCCTTGTTTGCCCACCATGCGGCAGTTCCCATAATAACGCAGGCAGCTGCCATCAGGCGAAAATACAGCGAGTATTCCACAAAGAATGACATTGCGGTAAGACAGGCGGCGCATAGGAGATATCGCCGGATGTGTCCCGGTGAAAAAGGTGAGGTCATAGCGGTCTTGCGCTTGCGGGATTCTTCTGCGGCATGAGACACAATAATGCTGTCCGCTTCCTCAATTGTGGGCCGCATTGCACTAAGCTGCTCATTATCCAGAATGCGGCGCAGTGAAATAAACTCAAAGGGAATATCACCGATGGTGTACGCTGCCTTGTCCGCATCGGATGAAATATCTCCGCTGTAAAATACCGCAGCGGCGGACGCTCCCTGTTCTTTTGCTTTGCGGGCGGCTTTGATTACGTCATCGGCAGATACACCTGAGGGACGGCTTACGGAGCACACAAGCCTGTCGCTGCCGAAGCTTTCTCTATGGGAGGCAATATGCCGGCGAATAATGCTGTTTCGTTCATTATCACTCAGCAGAGATATTCTCCTGTTCAGCTCGGTTTCAATAGCATGTTCTCTCTCTTTCTTTATCAGGGAATCAAGACGCAGGCTGTTAAGCAGATCTATTGATATGGATATAAAAACTGCGGTAACAATGCTCAATATTATTTTTGCCGCGTTGTTTTCTATATTTGCTCCGAACCACATGCAGCACAGCATGAATATCAGGCCCCGAAGGGCGATGTAATCCACAGTCTGGGATAAGATGCTGCGGCCCTTGCGGAGTTTCTTGCGGCAATAGCGTACCATAGCCGGATTGGTTTTCATACAATATCACCTCCGGTAGTATTATTGTCAGATTCGGCCAAACTATACAGCAAGGACGATATGGTGTATAATTAGGGCATAAAAAACAAGGAAGTTATTTGTTATGCGCATTGCCATGTTCGGCGGCAGCTTCAATCCCATACACAGGGGACATATTGATACAGTTCAGGCGGTAAAGGAACGGTTTAACCTAGACCGTGTGCTCATCATGGTGGCAAATGACCCTCCGCACAAACAGATTGCAGACGGTGTATCCGCTGCCCACAGGCTGAAAATGACAGAGATAGCACTTGAGGGTATGGATGGCCTTGAGGCCTGCGATCTGGAATTGAAGCGGGAAGGAAAAAGCTATACCGTGGATACGTTGGGGGAACTTCAAGAGATTTACCCCGAGGCGGAGCTGTACTGTATGGTTGGCGCAGATATGGTGCTTACTCTGGATACATGGCACAACGCCCCTGAGCTTTTTAAAAGGGCAAAGTTCATTGCTGTGGGCCGGCCCGATTCCGGCAGCATGGAAGCGGCGGCAGAGCGATACCGGCAAGAATACGGCGCGGATATAACCATATCCGGAATAACCGGACCGGATATTTCTTCCACTATGGTACGGAATGCTGTGGAAAAAGGCATGGATATATCCCATCTTGTTACGGATGGTGTTGCAGAGTATGTATATCGCCATGGATTTTACCTTTGCGATGAGGTAGATGCCATGCGAAAGCGCCTGCAGGAAGAGCTGGGGCAAAAGCGGTATCAGCACACCATGGGGGTGGTGCGGATGGCGGCGGAGCTGGCGGACAGATACGGCGCAGATGGCAGAAAGGCGCAGCTTGCGGCACTGCTTCACGATTGCGGCAAGCTCAGCTGGGAACGGCAGCAGCAGCTTGCACAAGAGTACGGCATAGATATAGCGGATATGTACAGACCGCTTGTCCACGGTCCTGTGGGAGCAGAAAGGGCAAGGCGGGAGTTTTCTATAACGGATGAGGACATACTCAGCGCAGTAGAATGTCATTCTGTATGCAAGCCGGGCATGGGAATACTTGACAAGATAGTATACCTTGCGGATAAAATAGAGCATGGACGAAGCTATGAGGGATTGGAAGGCATACGGGCAGAAACTGCAAAATCCCTCGACAGCGGCGTAATAGCATGTATTGAGCATGGATTGGGATATCTGGAGGAGAGGGGAGAACCCATTCACCCCAATACCCTTCTGGCCCTTGAAGAACTGAAAAATAATAACAGGGAGGCATGAAATTGGCACTGGAATCAAGAGAACAGGTACTTAAGCTGTGTGAAGCCCTTTACGACAAGAAGGCACTGGACATCAGAGCTATAAACGTTGCGGATAAAACCATCGTAGCAGAATGGTTTGTGGTATGCTCCGGCCGTGCTACCACTCAGGTTCGCACCCTTTGCGATGAGCTGGAAGACAAGGCTGCAGAGTTTGAGCTCTCCGTTATCCGTAAGGAAGGCTATGGCGAAGGCCGCTGGATAGTTATGGACTTTGGCCATATACTGGTGCACATCTTCCATCCCGAAGAGAGGGAGTTTTACAATATGGAGCGCCTGTGGGATGACGATCCTGCAAAGTGCATAAACTTCTCCAAGGAAAAGGGAGAGTAACTTTGCAAAAAAATGCATGATAAAAACCCCCGTCTGTGTTTCAGACGGGGGTTTTATGATGACTCTTCAAAATTTTTTTAGGGATTTTAATGATTTATCTTTACTTGATTTCGGTCTTCCAAAGGCCGTGGAGGTTGCAGTATTCGTATACCGCTACGGGCTCCTCGTTGGTGAGGGTGAACTCTGCTGTGGGTGCTTCGCCGGGCAGCAGCTTCTTAAGCTGAGTGCCCTTGGTGGTTTCGAGGCAGATCCACTGGATGCTGTGCTCCTCCAGCATGGGGTGTGCTACGGAGCCGACTTCCACCTTTACCTTCTCGCCCAGTATGGATACTACGGGGAGGTGCTTTTCCTGGCTGGCTTCTACGGTGTTGGCTACCAGCTCTTCCATCTTTTCGCCGCAGCATACGAGGGGTACGCCGGAGTTCTTGATGATGGTTACGATGTTGCCGCAGTGCTTGCAGATATAAAACTTAGCATTAGTCATGTTGATTTCTCCTTTAAGCTTTTTGATTTTTTTATTCGCCGGTGTTCCGGCGGGGATGTTTCTTATTCGTTGACACAATTATAGCGCATGGATTTTTGCATTTCTGTGACATTATCACCTAAATAAAAGAAATTTATTCATTGGCGTGTATGCAGATTGATCCGCAATATAAAACCTTTGACGAAAAGGGGGATTTATTCTATACTTTACCCATGATGACGGAGGTGATTCCATGGAATTTGCAGAATATTTTCCCATATGGAATAAACTGACCCCCCTGCAGCAGAGCAGGCTTCAGCAGGCAGCTTTTGCCAGAAACGTCCAGGCAGGCACTGTGCTGCATAACGGCGGCGCGGACTGTATGGGCCTTGTGATTGTGCGCTCCGGCAGGCTCAGGTCTTACATTCTTTCCGAAGAGGGCAGGGAAATAACCATTTACCGCATGTTCGAAAGGGATATGTGCCTGTTTTCTGCATCCTGCATGATCAAAAATATGCAGTTTGACGTTACTGTGGAGGCGGAGCGGGATTCTCAGGTATGGATCATACCATCGTATATGTACAAGGAACTGGTGGAGGAATCCCTTCCCATGGCCAATTACATAAACGATATTATGGCCAGCCATTTCTCCGAGGTAATGTGGCTGATGGAGCAGATAATGTGGAAGAGTTTTGATAAGCGGCTTGCTTCCTTTATACTTGAAGAGAGTATACTGGAGGGAACAGATAAGCTTACCATCACCCATGAAAAGATAGCAAATCACATGGGTACCGCCCGCGAGGTGGTGACCAGAATGCTCAGATATTTCCAGAGCGAGGGATGGGTAAATCTTTCCCGCGGCACCGTGGAAATAACCGACAGAGAAGGCCTGGAAGACCTTTCCGAGTAAGCGCATAAAAAAGCCCGGCTTCTGCCGGGCTTTTTCAATACTTGTTTATCAGGATATCAGTGAGAGAATCTGTTCCTTGGAAAGAACGCCTGAGGTGCGCTTCTGGGTTTTGCCTTCGTTTACCACTACCAGCGTGGGTACGCTCATGATGCGGTATTTCTTGGTGAGCTCAGGCTGTTCGTCAATATTTACTTTATACACCTTGAAGCCTTCTGCTTCGGCGGCTGCTTCTTCCAGTATGGGGGAGAGAGCCTTGCAGGGGCCGCACCAGCTGGCGTAAAAGTCCAGCAGTACGGGGATGTTGCTTTCAAGTACTTCCTTCTGGAATGCTTCGTTGGTAATATGCTGTACGGTCATTTTGTTTTCCTCCCGTGTGTTTTTCTTTTGATGGCTTTATTATAGCCATATGGCGGGAGACTTTCCGTGACAAAATCACCCATATAAAACTATTGCGAAAAAACTAAGGACGGCTGCGATGCCGTCCTTTGTGGGTTTATCTGTATCTTGAGCGGGAACGTGATGAGGAACGGGAACGGGAAGGGGAACGAGTGCGGGAAGAGGAGGAACGTGATACGGAAGAGCG
>JAZNUG010000079.1:0-3511 GCA_045592165.1 Clostridia bacterium
CCTAACCCCGCTTGGCCTCCGACTTGTAACCGATGTATTCGGCGTTCTGTGCCGCAACTTCAGGATCGCAGAGGAAGTTGATGAAGGCTTCTGCCTCGGCGGTCTTGGTGCTGGACTTGGGGATTATGATATTGTCGAACCACAGATTTGAGCCGGACTCGGGTACTGCGTAGGCCAGATCGGGATTGCCCTCGATTTCGTCCATGCACCACATTGCATCGCCGCTGTATACGATGGCCAGAGCGCCGCCGCCGCCGATCATACGGTCCTTGATGTCATCGCCAAGGTAGGCCTGAACGATGGGCTTCTGGGCGATAAGGGCTTCTTCTGCGGCGAGGATGTGGGCCTCGTCACGGGTGTTGAGGGAGTGGCCCAGCTTCATCAGGGCAACGCCCATGGAGTCGCGGATGCTGTTGTACATGAGGATCTGGCCGGCGTACTTTTCGTTCCAGAGGATATCCCAGCTGTCTACGGGATCATCCACCATGGTGGTGTTGTAAAGTATGCCTACGGTGCCCCACATATAGGGAACGCTGTACTTGTTGCCGGGATCAAAGCTGAGATCCATGAAGCGGTCATCGATGTACTGCAGATTGGGGATGTTGTCCTTGTTGATCTCATAGAGCAGGTCCATGGAAATCAGGCGCTCGATTATGTAGTCAGAGGGGAAGCAAAGATCGTAAATGCAATCCTCCTGCTGAAGCTTAACCAGCATTTCTTCGTTGTTGGCAAGGGTGGTGTAGTTGATGCGGATACCGGTTTCCTCGGTGAACTGGCTGAGAAGCTCTTCGTCAATATAATCACCCCAGTTGAGTACGTTGAGGGTGACGGCGTCAGAGCTGGCGCCGCAGCCTGCGAAGCAGCAGATAAGCATGGAAAGAACCAGTACTATTGCGATTTTTTTCATGTTTGTGTCTCCTTTGCAAGTTGGGTTTATATTATGCAGAAATATACCGCGTTATTATTTGGTGCGGCGGGAGAGGCGCTTCTGAGCCTTCTCCTGCTCACGCTCCTCCTTGATGCTGCGGACATTTACAAAGGTAAGCAGGGTAACTACCGCAATGAACATCAGGGTGCAGAGGGCGTTTATCTTGGGGCTTATGCCGCGGCGGGCAATGCCGTAGATGTAGATGGAAAGATTCTGTATGCCGTCGGTGGCAAACCAGCTGACCACGAAGTCATCAAGGCTGAGGGTGAAGGCCAGCACAAAGCCGGAGATAATGCCGGGCATTATGTCGGGAATCACTACCTTGCGAAGTGCCATCATGGGGGTGCAGCCAAGGTCCATTGCCGCCTCGTACAGCAGATTGGAGCTTTGCCTGAGCTTGGGCATTACCGAGAATATCACATAGGGGATATTGAAGGTAATATGGGCGATAAGCATGCGGGTATAGCCGCCCTTTATGCCGAGCAGGGCAAACAGCATCATAAAGCTGATACCGGTTACAAGGTCGGGATTTACCATGGGCAGGCGGGAGATATTCTCCACCACGCCGCGGGGACGCTTTTTCATGGAGTGGATGCCGATTGCGGCAAATGTGCCGATTACGGTTGCCACGAGGGCAGAGATAACCGCAACAGACAGGGTAACCATCAGGGCATCCATTATGGTTGTGTCCCGGAAGAGGGCTTCATACCAGCGGAAGGAGAAGCCGGTCCAGCGGCCCATGGACTTGCTGCCGTTGAAGGAGAATACCATCAGAACCAGTATGGGTGCGTAGAGGAATATCAGCATCAGGCCCAGATAGGTTCCGCGGAAGAAAGAACGGAGCTTCTTCACCAGAGCATACCTCCTTGCTCGCCTGCGTCATGTTCGGCGCGGCGCATGATAGCCATGGATATAAGTACCAGCACCAGCAGTATAAAGCTGAGGGCACTGCCCACAGGCCAGGCGCTCTGGCCCAGGGTGATGAACTGGTTTTCGATAAGGTCGCCGTACAGCAGGAATTTACCGCCGCCCAGCAGCCTGGATATTGCGAAGGTGGTTATCGCGGGGATAAACACCATGGTAATGCCGGAGATAATGCCGGGCACAGACTGGGGCAGAACCACCTTGATGAAGCACAGGGCGGGATTGGCGCCAAGGTCTGCCGCTGCCTCCACAAGGGAGCGGTCCAGCTTTACCAGTACGGAGTAGATGGGCAATACCATAAAGGGTAGGAAATTGTATACGGTACCCAGCATTACTGCGCCCTCAGTATAGAGAAACTGCTGAGCGGGGAGGCCCAGGAAGGAGAGGACGCTGTTGAAGATGCCGTTGGAATCCAGCAGAACCTGCCATGCGTAGGTGCGGAGCAGGAAGTTCATCCACATGGGCACTATGAAAAGCACGTACAGTATGGCTGCGGTGCGCTTTTTCATGGTGGAGAGGATATAGGCTATGGGGTAGCCCAGCAGCAGGCAGATGGCGGTGGCCTTAAGGGCAATCCATACCGAGCGGATCAGCACCTGCATGTATATCTCGTTGGTAAGGGCGGTGACGATGTTTGCAAAGGTCAGGCCGCCTTCCGTGGCGCTGAAGGCAAAGTACACTATCAGCACCATGGGCGCCAGTATGAATATCAGCATCCATACTATGTAGGGATAGGAAAATGCCTGACGCTTCAGCTTCATTCCTCTTCCTCCGCAGCAACAGCAGCATCCGCTATCTCATCTTCGGTGAGCAGCTCCTGCTGATCCGGCTTGGTGCTCTTGTGCATGATGTGTATGGCATCGGGCAGGATCTCAAGGCTGATCTCGGTATCCTGCGCCACGTAGTCTGTGGAGTGGACGGTCCAGGTATAGTCGCCGGTCTCCACGCGGAATTCGTAGTGAACGCCCATGAACAAAACGCTTTTGATAACGCCCTTAAGGGGAGTTTTGCCAAGGGGGACAATGTCGATATCCTCGGGACGGACAACAACGTCTACGGGGGCGTTTTTGCCGAAGCCTGCGTCCACGCAGTCAAAGTCGATATCGTGGAAGCGGACTTTATAATCCTCCAGCATGGTGGCGGCGTCGTAGCTGGGCCAGCTGGCCAGCGCCAGGGGCCCGCCGGAGTTCACATCCACCACGGCGATGGCGCCGCCGGTGATCATCTCCTCGGTTTCGGTGCCGAACATCTCCGCTTCCCGGTTGGTGATCTCACGCTCGTCGTTGATGGCGTCGATGTGGGCGCCCAGGGTCTCCTCACAGACCTCCTGCAGACCGATGTCCAGCGTCAGGTAGACATGGTTGCCGGGCTGGGGCTCCTTGGTGTACTCGGTGCCCACCAGAACGCCGTCCAGCGTGGTGGTGACTCTTGCCTCGCCGTCCACGCCGTGGAGATAGTCCTCAAAGGAGTATTCCACGCCGTCCTTGCCGACGTAAGCGTCCAGAGAATAGTCCTTGTCCTTGTACTGGTCCCATTCTTCCTGGGTCAGCAAACCCGTGTAGCCCAGCAGATGGGGGGCATAGCGGGTCTTGTACTCACGGACATAGGAGGTGGACACGTCAAAGCCGGGGACATCCTGCTCCATGAGGTAGGTCAGGG